>CAIJXW010000126.1 GCA_903824755.1 uncultured Bacteroidota bacterium
ATTATTATCTTAATATTTGCTTTCTGAAATTTGGTGCAAAGGTACATTATTTCTTAATATCGCCAAGTACAATAAGTATCTTTTTTATCTAATTGCTATTTTGAAGGCTTTTTATTGTTTTTTATTTAAAATCCTTATTGTTTCAATTGTTTCAACTGCAAGAAAAACAACAAACACAATAAAAAAATGAAGTTTTTCTGATTTGAGATTTTCCCCGTTATTTATTATTATTTGTCGTAATAAGAAATAAGAAACAATAATTTTTATACTTGTTATTAGCAAAAAAACAAATCCGACACTGTCAATATTTTTTCTTCTTACGAGCATTAAAATTCCAACAATTATCATTGCGGCAATAAAAAAATAGCCATAAATAGCTTCTATCGAAAAATAAAACAAATCTTTTTCGGGGCCAAATAGTAAAAAATATAATTTATGAATTACAAACAATAATACTGCGGCTATCATTATTTCAAATAACGGTTTAAAGCTTTTTATTCTCATTTTAGTTGTTGTTTATCTCTTTTAGTTGTCTATTTAAATTATAGAATGCAATTGAAACCCCTATTAAAGTAGCTATTTTGACATAAATTGAATTTGTGTTTGGGTATTTGTCGTCAAGCCAATTCCCAAGTGAAGCAAACCCAAAAATAATAACCCCCATTTGTATAGGAATATTAATAAATGTAAGCCATTTACTATTGTTCTTTTTCTGGTTTTGGTTGTTCATTTGTGGTTGCTGTTATTTTATAGCTAGGTTTCATCACGCATGATGCCGTAAATTCTGCACCTGGCTCTACCGACAGTTTTCCGCAAATTACATCACCCTGAATAATCGCTTTTGATTTAATGTTCAATATTTCGGCGACTTGTATTTTTCCTGAAAATCGTCCTTCTATGTCCGCGTTTTTACAAACGATATCGCCTTTCACGCTCCCTGCGGGCCCTATTACTATTTTGCCTTTGGTATGAAAATTTCCAATCAAATGGCCATCTAATCGAAAATCTGCTGGCGATATAATTTCGCCATTAATCGTTGTTCCTTCCACGATTCGGTTGGTTTTTCCTAATAGATCTGTGTAGGATTTTGGGCTTTTTTCAAACATATTTTATTTTTTTTCAGGGGGCAAAACAGGATTAATCGGTGCCTCCTCTGTTAATTGTTTTGATTTTTGTAAATTTTTTGGTGCGGGTGGCGATGGTATAACGGATTGATTTGGAACAACAGGCGGTGCTGTTGTTGTGTTTGGAACGACTGCCGAAGGTGAAACTTGGGCTGGTGGTGGTGCCAAAAATTCGTCTAAATTTTTCTTGATTTGAAGTACTTTATAATTATAGTTCGAGATAAGAATAGGTGTTTGACTGATTTTATAGTCTTTATATTCTTTTAGTATTGTTATAATTCCTTTGGCAAATTCGGCCGAAATAATTCCGTGAATTACAATAAAATTGTCTTCGAGAGTAAAAATATCAAATGACGTAGATAGATGGTCTGATGTGTGATCACCCACAAATATATTGATTTTGTCCTGAAGTGTTTTTATTGTTTTTGTGTCTTTAAAGTTTACTTTATATAATAATTTCCATGATTTTGCAGCTTTTCCATCAAATTTTAAGGCTTCCAAAGCCGGAATGTCTTTTTTCAATAAGGCATCTGCTTCTTTGCCTTCTGGGCTATTTGGATAGTTTAACAAAACAAAGTTTAGTCCTTTTTTATAGGAGGAAACACCGAGCAATTTGGCTGCAACAGATGCTTTTAGAAATTCCATTTTTGAGATTATTTCTTCTCCCGAAAACTGAATGGTTTCTTGTTCTAATTTTTCATAAATAGTCCGATAATCGCCTGATTCGTATATTTTATACCATTCGGCATAGGCAATTTCCGGTAAGCCCTCGAGAGTATTTTCTGGATTTGGGTTTTTTAATATCTCGGCATATCGTGATTCTGGGTACAAATTTATTATTCGTTCCTTCATTGCCATTGCTTTGTTTGTGTCAATGATTTCATAAATCTTGAATAAATTATACATCGTTGGCAAAATCAACCGTTCTTCTGGATTATTTAGCAATAGTTTTTCAAATTTGTTGGCAGCCAATAGGTATTCTTTAAACTTTTCTTTATAAATTATTCCTAATTGATAATAGGCAAAATTTCGTGTTTTGGCCAAACTATCCAAAACTTTAAAGTCTTTTGGCAGTTGTTTTAAATAAAAATCTGCTGTATATTTTGGCTCTAAAACTTCACTTTCTTTTGGTTTTTCTTGCGTGCTTTCTAGCTCGTTGGTCTCAGTTTCTTCTTGGTCTAAATCGGTGTTGGGTTTTGCAGAAGATCGCCGCCAGTTGTTTTCATATTTTCGAGTACCCCAATTTTTCTTAAATTCGAGTTTCCCGAATTCTACCGTAGAGAAGTTATAGAAATAAAAATCGCTTTTGGCTCCTATTGTTGGCGAAACTATTGGTGCCTTGCTTGTTTTTGCTGGGTTTACATTCATTTCTGGAAACGCTTCATTTGTTTTTCCTGAAGGAAATCCAACGCCGTTTTCTTTGATTGTTTTTTCTTTTAGAGCCGCTTTCTGCTGAAGTACTTTTTTTTGTTCTTCGTCTTTTTTTAACTGAGAAATATAGTTGTTATAATAAGCTTCTCGGGCAGGAATTGATAACGAAACTACGTTTAATATACTGTCATTTCGATTGGCAATGCCTTCATATTTTATGACGTCATCAAGATTTTCTCTTTTCTTTTTGATGAGTTTATATTCTTTGCTTTTGTTGTCTAGTTTAACGAGTGTACTGTCATAATATTTCCCTGCGGTTATATATTTTGGCTTATAAAAATAGATTGTTGCAAGGTTTCTATAGTTTGAAGCAACTAGATAAGGGTCTTGCGATTTTGCTTTTAGGGATTTGTTATATTCGGTTATTGCGTTTTTTGTGTTTTTATTTTTGTCATAAAACAACCCTAATTCATGATGTAGCGCGTCTAAAAACGGTCTGTTTTCTCTATCTAGTAGTAGTTTGTTGAATTTTTTTAGAAACAAAACAGTGTCTTCTTTTTCAAAATCATACAAACTTGCTTGTTTCAAATGGGATTGGATTACATATTGTCTTGGCGATTTTCTTTTCATATCTATCACGGATTGATAGGCAAGAAAAGCACTGTCTTTTTGGGCTAAATTTTCAAATATTTGTCCTAAAACAAATCGATATCTCGCTTTTTCTTCTTTTGATTTTGTGTATTGGGTGGCTAGTCTCAGTTTTGCAACGGCGCTATCTTTTTGTTCGACATTTATAAATGCTTGGGCTAAAGCGGCATTTGCATCGGCAAAAACTTGATCTTTTTTCTTGATTTCTTTCAATAAAGCACTTAGATTTTTTATGGCTAATCCTTCGTTTTCAAGACGGATATTCGTTTTTTCTCGCCAGATTTTTGCTTCATAAATTTTATCGCTGTCTTGGTATTTGTATAATATATAGTTGAATGCTTCTAGTGCTGGAATAAATCTTTGATCATAATATCTTGCTTTTCCTAGCATTAGATGGGATTCGTCTATTTGTGGGTTTTTTTCTACGCCTCCAATATTCATGGAGTGTTTCTGGATTGCTTTTGTTGCTTTGGTTTCGGCAAGTTCAAAGTTGGCATTTTTTGGTGCTTCGTCTGTTTCGCTTGCTAGTTTTATAATTTGCATTCTTTCGATGGGTAGAATTTCCCAAAAATTGTCTTTATAGGTGCTTTTTAGTGATTCTATTCCTGATTCTAGTGCGAGGCCGCCGTTATAGAGAATGTTGTCACGAGTGGTCAAAGCGTTCCATTTTCTTGAAATAAATGTATTTTTTTTTGTAGAACAAGCGATCAGAAGGGTAAAAATTCCTATGATGCTGATATATTTTTGAAGACTCTTTTTCAATTTGAAACGTTTTTATCCTTAAACTTAAAAAGGAGGGTTTTAGTATATTGACTTGTAAAAATACGTTTCTTTTTGATACTATAAAAGGTTCGGTTCTTTTTTTGGCAAAACAAATTGTGTTTAGCGCTGGAGTTGCGTGAAGGATAGTAGCGAAAAGCCCACAGCCAAGTGAAGCGATAGCGGAACTTGGCGAGGACTTGTAGCGAATAGCCTGACCGAGTTTTACGATGGTTTCATGCTTTGCAATGACGTGCTGAACGAGGGCACGCCCAAAAAACAATTAAGTTTATACTGCAAAAAATACCTCTAATTCTTTTAAAGTTTCGGCCGATGTTTGAATATCTTTTACTATTTCGCCCTTGCTTAGGGCTACAATTCTATCGCAAACCTCGACTGTGTGTTGCAAATCGTGGCTGGAAACCAGAACGGTAATGGCGGGATTTTCGGCTAGTTCTTTTATGATTTTCTTTAATCGACTGACGGTTGTTGGGTCTAAATTTGCAAAGGGTTCGTCTAGAATTATTACTTCTGGATTTCCAATTAATGTGGCTATTATCCCAACTTTTTTCTGATTCCCTTTGGATAAATCGCGTAAATATTTTTTGCTTTTTAGGATTTCACCATTAAAAAATTCTTCGTGAATGGCGAGTAGTGCGTTGACATCAGATTTGTTTTGACCGCGAATATCTCCAATAAAATAGAAGTATTCTTCGGCGGTGAGATAGCCTATCAGAAAGGTTTCGTCTAGGAATGCAGCTGTAAATGGTTTCCACTCTTCGCTGGTATTAACTTGAATTTTGTTATTAATTATTGTTCCTTTTGTAGGTTGAATTAGGTCTAATAAAAGGCTGAAAAAAGTAGTTTTCCCTGCTCCATTATTTCCTACTAATCCAAAACACTGCCCTTTTGGGATTTCTAGATTGGCGATGTTTAGAACTGTTGTTCCGTTATACGTTTTTGAAAGTTGATTTACTTGTATCATTTTTTGATTTTGGTTTGGGATTTGTTTTTGTTTTTATAAACAATTGCAAATGTTAGTTTTCTTGTTGTTTGAATCCGTTTAGGGTGGCATATTTTCTAGTTTGGTAGCCTTTTGTGATTTTGTCCATTATAAAATTTCGGAAGATTAATCCAATAAAACCTATGGTTGCAATGGCAATAATGGCGATTTCTGAATTGAAAATCTCAGAAAATGCATAAAATATTGCTCCTGGAATTATGAATAATGGGAGTCCGACAATCCATTGTGATGCTCCCGTTCCTTGATAGTTCATAAATGGGGTTTTCTCTAAATCAATACGTTTTTTATTGAACGATCCTGCAAGCATTAATACTGGAATATTAATTCCTAAATTATAGATGGCACAGGCTAAATTAGCTGCCAAGATGTGCCACCCGAAATAAACATAAGGCGTTGTTAGCAAAGCCAAGACGATTACCGAAAAAGACATGAGTCCAACTTTTGAATCTATATATTTTCGTAATGGGATGTTTTGAGACATCATCAATCCATAATAACCAGAATCCCATGAAGGGATAAATTGCCCGAAATTAGTCATGAAAATCCCTGACATTAATAGCCCAATTGGTATGTGGATAAATGATAATTCGAGGTGCTTTGGGTTGGTATAAATCATAAATCCGTAAAGCAAAAAGATAAACGATAATAAAACGGCAGTTCGAGGGCGTTTGTTTCGCCAGATCAATTTAATGTCTAATTGAAGAAATGGGGCAATGTCTCCGAAGCGTTTTGTCCAACCTAAATCGGTGGTTTTTGCTTCTTCTACTTCTGATTGTAATGAATTATCTAAATAGAAATTGCTTTTTAGATAGTTATAATTCCATAGATATAACCCCGAAAGAATCAGTATTGGAACAAAAACTAAGATTGGGTTGTTCAATAAGTTGTTTAATATACTTCCTGTAAAAATGCTGGTTTTGAAAATTTCGAAATATTCTAACGCTACAAAAGTGAGTCCAAAAATGGCAAAAGCAAAGAACGCTTTGATGTTGTCGGCGAATTTCTTTTTGATTAAAAAGTTAGCATAATTTACAGATAATGCCAATATATAAAGTGTTAACATCCAAACTAAAACTGACTCTGTATTGCCATTTTCTTGAACAATTGTGGTAATTCCAAAAGGCAAAATTACCAATAATGGGAAGAAATTATAAATAGAAGAAACGCTTTTTAGCAATACAAAATGGATTATTTTTTCTCTTTTAATGGGTAGAATTAGCAACGGCTTGATATTCATTACGGGCAAACTTTGCATAAAAAACCGAAAGATTAAGTCGATTGCTAGCCAAAAAATAACGGAATTATTGACAATTTCTATGGGCTTTTGGTTTGGAAATGTTTCCTGCAGAATTGGGAAAAGTGCAAATCCTAAAACCAGAAACGACAATAGAAAATAGAGTGCTACAAATCCTAAAAATACTTTTAAGGCAATGCTTTTGCCTACACTTGCTGAACGAAAAAAGGCTTTTAATTCAAAATTTATAAACTGTTTGAACATGGTTTATTTGGGTTTTTAATTTTTTATAAAAGTAAGAAAATTAAGGATTCTAATACTATAAATAAATTAAAAATATAAAGAATTTCATACAAAATAAGTTTGTCTAATCTAGAATTTATGTCCGCAATTACTTCACGATGCTTTCGTTATAAACTCATCGCGTCTTTTTCATTTGAAGGAAAACATGACCGAATTTACTAGTAGCGCCTTGCCTAATGATGACATTACAAACGAGAACGCTCCCAAAAAATGACAAGAAGACTATTAAATTTAAAACCCATTCACTTTTAGAAACCTAATTCGTTTCCTATCTTTGCAAAAAAGAAATCCATGTCGTCATTCTATAAATTGAATATCACGGAAGTAAAACGCGAAACCAAAGAGGCGGTTTCTGTAGTTTTTAATGTTCCTTCTACTCTACAATCTGACTATAAATTTGTTGCAGGACAATACATCAACCTGAAATTAACACTGGACGGAGAAGAAATTCGCCGTGCCTATTCTATCTGTTCTGCTCCCGAAAGTGGCGAATTGAGAATTGCGGTAAAGGCTGTAAAAAATGGACTTTTCTCTCAATTTGCAAACGCAAAATTAAAGGCTGGCGACACCCTAGAGGTTGGAAAACCTGAAGGAAAATTTACGTTTGAACCTCAACTTGATCGTCAACGAAATTATGCTGCATTTGTTGCTGGTAGCGGGATTACGCCTGTTTTGTCTATTGCAAAAAGTGTTTTGAAAAGTGAGCCTAAAAGTACTTTTGTTTTGGTATATGGAAATAAATCTCCCGAAGAAACGATTTTTCATCAGGAATTACATGATATGCAATTGCAAAATGTTGGACGCTTTTTTGTGCATTATTCCTATACGCAAGCAAAGGTAGAAAATGAACTTTTTGGTAGAATTGAAAAATCGACTGTGAATTTTGTGTTGAATAATAAGCACAAGGAATTGGCGTTTGAAAAATTCTATTTGTGTGGCCCCGAGGAAATGATAAACAGCGTTTCGGCTGTATTGAAAGAACATAATATCCCCGAAAAAAACATAAAGGTTGAATTGTTTTCGACAACCTCAACCGAAAAAAACATTCAGGAAACATTGAGCGGTCATTCAAAAATTACTGTTTTGGTGGACGATGAAGAAACAACTTTTGAAATGTCCCAAAAGCAAACTATCCTTGAAGCAACTTTAAAACAAGGAATTGATGCACCTTATTCTTGCCAAGGCGGAATTTGCAGCAGTTGTTTGGCTAGAATCACTTCGGGAACTGCCGAAATGAAGAAAAACTCAATTTTGACTGATAGCGAAATAGCAAGTGGTTTGGTTTTGACCTGTCAGGCACACCCTACTTCCGATACGCTTATTGTGGATTATGATGATGTTTAAAAAAATTATTGCTACAAAAAAAAAGAAATAAGTTCTTTGATTTTTATTTGCTGTTTTTTTAAGATCCGCTATTGCACTATTTTTTCAATAACTTGTTTCGGCAAAATCGTTCGCATCGCGTCTTGATATCCATCTACTTTTTTATTACCATAAACAGAAGTGGGTAGTTTTGGGTATAAATTTCTGTCAGACATCAAAGCGTTTTCTATAGGTTGAAAGAACGGTGCAAACCCTAAAAACGGGTGAGTTGCTCCCCAAAGCGTAATGGTTTTTATACCTAACATTGCGGCAATGTGTGCATTTCCAGAATCCATAGATAGCATAACGTCTAAATTCCCGATGAGCTGAATTTCTTGATTAAAATTTAGCTTACCTGCAACAGAAATTACATTTTCTTTTCCATTTGAAAGTAAATTTAAGACCTCTATTTCCTTTTTACCTCCACCAAAAAGAAATATTTTATAGTTGTTTTTTGCTAATTCTTCAATTACCTGAATCATTAAATCTAGTGGATATACTTTGGAATCATGTTGAGCAAAAGGGGCAATCCCGATCCAGTTTTCTGTTTTTTCTCCTACAATTGAAATTATTTCTGAAGTTAATATTTGCTTTTCAGGAAATTCAGGTTTCGATAAGTCCAGTGGAAATCCTAGTTTTTGAAACACGTTTGCGTGTCTCTCAAAAACAGTTGGAAGTGGTCTAAAAATTTTATTTTCGGGGCGAGTAACTTCGTTTTTTTCGTTTCTGCCTTTATTTGTAAAAGCCGTTTTTTTTCTGCTCAAGGCAAAAATTATTCTGACAACTTTTGAACGTAAAACGTTATGCAAGTCGGCAAATGCATCAATATTCTGTTTTCTTAGCTCAAAAAACAAACGAAATAATCCGAAGAAGCCTTTATGTTTTCCTTTTTTATCAAAAGCAAAAAAGGAAACATTTGGTATTTGCTCAAAAAAAGGCTGAAAGAACAAATTGGAAATAATGGTGATTTTTATTTCAGGATATTGCTTTGAAAAAGCCCTTAAAACAGGGACTGTCATTGCGACATCTCCCATTGCGGAGAGCCTCATAACGGCTATATGTTTTATTTTTTGGGTCAATTATTAAGTCAATTACTTCTTATTTTGATATAAAACTGGATTCAAATCATCGTCATTATACATTTTCATCTGCTTATAGACTTTCATGAATTTTTCACCACTTTCGATGTCGTTCAATAAATCATCAATTGCAGAAGACAAGTCGGTTCTTTGTTCCAACAAAACATTTAGTTTCTTTTGACAATTAGCACGATGTTCCTCTGAAGCGCCAATTCGGGTAGCTTCTTCGTTCATGTGATAGATTTTTAATGCCAAAATTGACAGTCTATCAAATGCCCATGCAGGACTTTCGGAATTAATTTTTGCTCCCTCTTTTACAGCTACGTGATTAAATTTTTGAAGAAAATAACTGTCTATATACTCCACCATATCGGTTCTTTCTTGATTTGAAGCATCAATTCTTCTTTTCAATGTTAGTGCCGCAACAGGGTCAATATTTGGATCACGAATTATATCTTCAAAATGCCATTGAACGGTGTCAATCCAATTTTTGTGATATAATAAATGTTCAAATTTATCTTTCGGAAAAGGGTTGCTAATGGGTTGATCAACGTTGTCAAATTGATGATAATCGTTAATACTTTGCTCAAATACAGAATAGGCTAATTTTGAAAACATATCTTTATTATTTAAAAGGCAAAGATACTTTTTATACTTTTATACTTTAAAACTTTAAACAACTTTTATGAAAATTCACCATTTATCAGAAAATAATAGCGTGTTGAATCATTTTTTGGCAGAAATAAGAAATGTAAAAATTCAAGGAGACGCCCTTCGTTTTCGGAGAAATATTGAGCGTATTGGGGAGATTATGGCTTATGAATTAAGTAAGTCTTTGCACTATCATCCAACAAAAATTGAAACACCACTTGGAATAAAAGATACATTTTTAGTAAAAAATCAACTGGTTCTTTGTGCTATTTTAAGAGCTGCTTTACCGATGCATAATGGTTTTTTAAATTATTTTGATAGGGCGGAAAATGGTTTTATATCCGCTTTTCGAAACCATCAAAAAAACAATTCTGAATTTGAAATTGTATTACAATATGAAGCTGTTGCCGAGTTAACAAACAAAATTGTGGTTCTAATTGACCCGATGTTGGCAACTGGAAAGTCAATTGTAGCGGTATATAATCGAATTTTAGAACGAGGTAATCCCGCCGAAATTCATATTGCAGTTGCTATTGCTGCTCCCGAGGGAATCAGCTATTTGCAGCAACATCTTCCAGAAAATTGTCATCTTTGGGTGGCGGCTTTGGACGAGAAACTAAATGACAAAAGTTATATTATTCCTGGCTTGGGAGATGCTGGCGATTTGGCTTTTGGTCAAAAATTATAACTGCGAAAAAAAAGCAAAACAACTCGCTGCAATAAAAATAATCAAAACTAATTCTTGCCTTATTTTTGAGCGTAATAGCTCAATATGTCCGGTTGCCATAATTGAAATAGGCACAAACGTATAAATTAATAAATCATTGCATTTGTTGGGAGAAATCAGAAAAACGGCCGTTCCTATTAAAAAAGAAAAAATAGTTTTTATATAGGCCGAATGAAGAATTAATGGTCGGTTTGAAAAAGAAAATAATAGTGTGAAAAAGAAAAATAGTGCCAATGTTACATATATCGAAAAGGATATATGTTGATAGTTATTGACAAAATATTGAAGGTTGAAGTTTGTTGAAGTGTCTATTGGGTAGATTTCGGAGATAGATGGTCCAAATAAAAGTAAAATTATTAGATAGAAACACGAAACAGCAAAAAAAGAAAGAACTGGCAAAAACCAATTTCTATAATCCCGAGCTGCGTTGCTAATTATTGAAATATAAACCAAAATAATAAACAATATTGCCCAAAAATGAAACATTGAGGCTACAAAAACCCATAAAGAAGCGTCAAATATTTTTTCTTTTGTAAATTTTAATGTTTGCAGAGAAATCAATCTTCTAATGGCTAAAAGCACAAAAAAATTAGAGGCTAACAAATTCAAATTATTAAAAACAGAAGGAGAAAAAATCATGACAAAAAAAGTGAAAACAATTGGGTAAGCACTGTCTTTGCTCAATCCGTTTTTTACGGTAATGAAATTTGCCGTAAAAAGGGTTGCTAAAATAAGCACTAAAAAGCCTATTTTTGAAAGGACTGAAAGCGGTGTTTTTTCGGTTGGAACACCTTGAATTTGATAGGTAAAAAAGAAAAAAAGCACTAGTAAAAAAACGAATGCGTAATTTAATGGTGTAGATTTTCTAAAAAGACTTGTTATCATAAGGATATTTTATACTTTTGTAAATGTAAATATAATACTTGTATCAAGATGAAAGCATTTTTTGAAGGAATTCAATGGTTATTTGAGAATATTTTTTTCATACCCCAAGATTTTTTAAGACAATTAGAACTAAAAAGTTGGTTTGCAGCCAATACCATTAACTGGATTTTTATGATAATATGTTTCTCTGCGATGATTTATTGGATTAAACAATTAAAATTACACGAAGAAAACAACGAAGAAAACCAAGACACTACGGCTCATTCATTCTTAAAATAGATCAAAGCCAATGTCTTTTCTAAAATACATCTTATCAAAATTTAGTTTATCTATGTTTTGATAAGATTTTTTTATTGCCTCATGAAATCCATCACCAAAAGACGTTATCGCCAAAACTCTTCCTCCATTTGTAACCACGTTTCCGTTTTCTAGTTTTGTTCCTGCGTGAAAAACAATCGAATCCGAAATGCTTGAAAGTCCAGAAATTACTTTTCCTTTTTCGAAATCTTCGGGATATCCTCCAGAAACCACCATTATTGTTGTGGCACTTCTAGGGTCTATTTCCAATTCTATTTCGTTTAATGTTTGGTTGGCTACTGCCAAAAATAATTCTACTAAATCTGTTTTTAGTCTTGGGATAACTACTTCTGTTTCTGGGTCGCCCATTCTCACATTATATTCAATCACAATTGGCTCTCCATTAACGTTTATTAGCCCAATAAAAACAAATCCTTTATATTGAATTCCATCTTTGTTTAGTCCTGAAATGGTGGGTTTTACGATTCTGTTTTCTATTTTTTCTAATAATATTGCATCGGCAAATGGAACTGGAGAAACCGCTCCCATTCCGCCAGTATTTAGCCCTGTGTCTCCTTCGCCAATGCGTTTATAGTCTTTGGCGGTTGGTAGAATTTTATAGTTTTTGCCGTCCGTTAGCACAAAACAACTCAATTCTATTCCGTCTAAAAATTCTTCGATTACAACCTTTGAACTTGCTTCGCCAAATTTTTTATGAAGTAGCATATTTCGAAGTTCTTGCTTTGCTTCTTCCAAATTTTGTATAATTAAAACCCCTTTTCCTGCGGCAAGTCCATCTGCTTTTAGTACATAAGGGGGTAATAGTGTTTCTAAAAACGAACAGCCATTTTCGACTGTTTCGGCCGTAAAACTACCATAGGCTGCGGTTGGAATGTTATGTTTTACTAGAAATTGTTTTGCAAATTCTTTGCTCCCTTCTAGGTTTGCTCCTTTTTTTGAAGGCCCAATAACTGGAATATGTGCTAGTTGATTGTCGTTTATAAAAAAATCAAAAATCCCTTTAACCAATGGGTCTTCTGGGCCTACTACAACCATTTGAACATTTTGCTGAAGTACAAAATTTTTGATGGATTCAAAATCGGTTGGATTCAAATTGACATTTTCGGCAATGCTATGAGTTCCGGCATTTCCTGGCGCTACAAAAAGTTTCGTGCATTTTGAACTTTGAAGCATTTTCCATGCAAAAGCGTGTTCTCTTCCGCCAGATCCTAGTAATAGAATTGTCATTATGTGGGGGTTTTGTTTGAAGCACAAAAATAATTGCTTTTGAGTTTAAATAGCGATTAAATAGAAAAAGTTTTTGAACAAAATTATTATTAATATGCTTTTTTGTCTCCTTTAATAATATTTAGCACCGTTTGAATTATAATTTTAAGATCTAAGATAAGCGACCAATTATCGATATAAAAAACATCAAATTTTATTCGGTTAATCATGTCTTCGTCCGATTCTATTTCACCTCGGAAGCCTTTCACTTGGGCTAAACCTGTGATTCCAGGTTTTACATAGTGACGCACCATATATTTTTTTATTTTGTTTCCGTAGGATTTATTTTGAGACCATAGATGTGGTCTTGGCCCTACTACTGACATTTCTCCAATCAAAACGTTGAGGAATTGTGGCAACTCATCCATGCTTGTTTTTCGCATTAATTTGCCAATTTTTGTAACTCGTGGGTCATTTTTTGACGCTTCTTTCTCGGTGGTTCCGTTAATTTTCATGGAGCGAAACTTGTAGCAAAAAAATTCTTTCTCGTCCAGCCCTGGCCGTCCTTGTTTGAAAAAAACAGGCCCTTTTGATTCTAATTTTATTAGTAATGCAAGTAGTGGCATTATCCAAGAAAGGAAAAACAGAATAATAAATATGGAGAAAATTATATCAAAAACACGTTTTATTATTATGATAGTTGGGTCGTGCAGTATCGTTTTTTGCATAGACAATACTGGAAACATTTCATAATAATTAATTTTTAGATTTTTTGAAAATATTTCGTTTGATCCTGGAATGAATTTTATTACTATTTTGTTTTCGTCTGCAAAATCAACTATATCAACTAATTGATGGTTTGATAATTCTTCAAGAGTGCAGTACATTTCGTTAACTTTATTTTCAATAGCAAATATTTTAAGAAGTTCTATATTGCCGATTATTTCATCATTTTTCTTTTTGTTTGAAAAATATCCCAAGAATCGATAGCCATAATCATTTCTTTCAATAAAAAGTTCTTTTAGTCGAATTGCCTCTTGTGAGTAGCCTATAATAATTACATTTCTAAAATTACTTCCTGTAATAATTCTGTATTTTTTTAGATAATAAAAAAGTAGAAATTTAAAAATTGTAATCAAGACGCCACAAGAACTTATGTAATAAATAAGGGCGGTTTCGCTAAAAATAACATTGGAAGAAAAGGGATAAAAGGCAATTATCATTAACGAAAACAAAGCCATTTGTTTTGTTATTTTGGTTAGAATTTCAACAGGGGTTGTAAATCTATAAACTTCATAAAATTTGACTAAAAAAGCGATAATTCCCCAGGAAATTAGTAAATATCCAATATAGAAATTATAGTTAAGGTGCAATCCTTTGAAAAAAAATAAAGCCAAAACAGACAGCGTCAACAAATCGAAAACAATGCTTATTGGTCTTATATATTTTGAGTATCTCCCTGATTGAACTGCTGTCATAATTATCGAATATATCCTGAAAAATCTTTATGCTCTTCTTTTAATAATTCTTCTTTTGACAGAGACTTGAAATAATCATATGTGATTTTCATTCCTACTTCTCTTGTTATTTTGGCTTCCCAGCCCAAAATATTTTTTGCTTTAGTGGTGTCTGGTTGTCTTTGCAGTGGATCGTTTATTGGCAGTGGGCGATAGACCACTTTTTGATTCGTTCCTGTAAGTTTGATTATTTCGTCTGCAAAATCCTTTATTGTAATTTCGTCTGGGTTTCCAATATTTACTGGATATACGTAGTCGGAATGCAGCAATCTAAAAATTCCTTCCACTTGATCGTCAACATAACAAAAAGATCGTGTTTGCATTCCGTCTCCAAAGATCGTTAAATCCTCGCCTCGAAGTGCTTGTCCTATAAAGGCTGGAATCACTCTGCCATCGTTCAGCCTCATTCTTGGCCCATAGGTGTTGAAAATTCTAACAATTCTAGTTTCTACTCCGTGAAAAGTATGATAGGCCATGGTGATGGATTCTTGAAACCGTTTTGCTTCATCATAAACTCCGCGAGGTCCTATTGTGTTTACGTTTCCATAATACTCTTCTGTTTGGGGATGCACCAGCGGGTCTCCATAAACTTCAGATGTTGAAGCAATTAGTATTCTAGCGTTTTTTACTCTTGCCAATCCTAATAAATTATGAGTTCCTAAAGAACCCACTTTTAAGGTTTGAATTGGGATTTTCAAATAGTCTATCGGGCTTGCGGGAGAGGCAAAATGTAATATATAATCTAGTTTCCCAGGAACATGAACAAATTTTGTGATGTCGTGATGGTAAAACTCAAAATTTTCTAGTTTGAATAGGTGTTCTATATTTCGTAAATCGCCTGTTATCAGATTGTCCATTCCAATAACGTGGTACCCTTCTTTTATAAAACGATCACACAAGTGGGAGCCTAAAAAGCCAGCGGCTCCTGTAATTAAAATTCTTTTCATGTTGACTTGCGTTTCGGTTTTGTTTTTTATTGTGTATAAAACGTTAAAATTATTATAATATTATACTAGTTTGTTATTATTTTTTTGGGTTGAGAATTACTATTAAAAAGACAATACATAAGTATAAAAAACGTAATTCCTCTTTGTCTCCATAGGAATGACTCTGTCAAAAACAAAGAAAACATCATTAGCGAAAACGCAATATGAATAAAGTTTTTTGTTTTTAGAGCATTTCGTATAGAGATGATTAACATTGTGAGTAGGATTATGAGTCCAAAGATTCCTAATTCGGCAAAAACCTGAACATATTGATTGTGAAAGTTTTTTGATTGATATCCTTCATTCGTTTCATTGCCCTGAAAAAGATTGTGTTGAATGCTTTTTTCGGCAATTTTAGAATAGGACGCGTCCAATCCGAATCCGGTCCAAAATATCGGATTTTCTTGAAGCATTTCGATAAAAATTCTGGTTTGATAGACCCGAAAAGCTGTTCCAGGAAAATAATCGTTGGACGTAAAGGTTGGGTTTGTTAGTGCCTGTTTTATGCTTACATTATATACGTTTCCTGCTCCTTTGCTGATCACATCATTCACGCTGCTATCGACCATTATTGTTTCATATTCTTCTTTGAAACGGTCTTTTATTTGTTTTATAAAGGTGAGTGAAATTAAAAAAACCAATAATAAAATGATGTTTTTTAGTCGGAGTTTTTTTGATGTTTTAGTATAAAATAGTTGGTGCCAAACTATTAGTCCAATAAAAACAACAATAATGTTTTTTGAAGACAATAAAAAAACCATCAAAAACAAAAGTCCCAAAGCCAATTTATCGAATATTGATTTTTGTGTTTTCACATAAAAACCAAAAAAGGCGATTGCAACATATACCGAAACATGGATAGCATTGACATCTTTTGTGACTAATTCATGATAGAAGAAAACACCGTGATCGTTGCTGATTGCAAATTTTAGAAGGGCATTTATAAGATAATAGAAACAAAAAAACACTATTCCGTAACTGTACCAATTGATTATTTTGCTTTTTTCTTGGTCTGAAAAAGCACGAAATATCAAAAAACAAATTGGCACAATTAATAGTGGTAATTCTTTTGATAAAGCAGCTATTGTTCGATCAAAATCTATGGTCCAGATTAGCGAAAGTGCCATTAGAATATATAGTGCTATTGGCAAAAATAGTTTATAATCCAGATTGAGATTTTCTTTTTTAAAACACAATAAAGTGTCTGCAAAAAGAAGTCCTAAAGCAATACTATTTACGGCATAGCCCAACGGAATGCACAATAATGCTAGTAGAATTAGTAGAATTGAGGAATGGTTACTGTTTTCTTGTTTCAGATTTTGAAATACATTCTTCGAAAAGTTGAAGATATTCGCCATTTATTTTGTTCCAATTAAATTCGTTTTTTATAGCTTCAAAGTTATTTTGAACCAATTGCAAGTTATCATTTTTTTTGATTGTTTCTAAAATATTTTTCACGTCTTGAGAATTTGAAAAATAATGTCCGTTTTCTTTTAGAATTGCTTTATTGAAATGATTGTCATGTGCAATAATCATTGCGTTTGATGCCATAGCCTCGAGAAGTGAGGGATTTGTCCCGCCAACAGAGTGCCCATGAAAATATAAATTAGAGAAGTACCTCAAGTTATTTAGGTGTTCCAAATTATAAATTCCGCCCAAAAAACGTATGTGTTTGTGGTTTTTAAATTTATTTTTTAGATACTCCCCATATTTTGTTTCGTGCTTTCCTATTACTAAAATAGGCGTTTTTTGTTGGTCTAATGCTACTCCTTCAAGCACCATATCAATATTGTTTTCTGGTTCAAATCGAGCCATAATCATATTGTATTTTTCTTTTTCTACATTAAAATTAGACAAAACCGCTTCGTTTGGATTGTTAAATTGGTTTGCCCCATAAGCAATATAAGTTGAGTCTTTTTGATAGTGATTTGTTATAAAATCTTTGATGCCCAAAGAATCGGAGATTAAATAATCGCTACTAATAACAGCAAGTCGTTCGGCAAATTTTAGAAATTGCTGAACGGGTTTAGAATATTTGGAGCGTTTCCATTCCAAGCCGTCCATATTAGTAATAATAATTGGTTTTTTTGGCAAAAGAAAACACCAAACAGAATTGCTGGTATAGCCCAATTGCAAGATGATATCAAAGTCTCTTTTTCGAGAATCCATGATGCAATTATAATCATAAATAAACTGGCCAAAAGTCCCTAGTTTGTGTTCGGGGTCATTTTGATGATTAATCGTCACGCCATGAAATGTTTTTTCTTGATAGGGGTGATTATGCGAATTATAAACAACCACTTCATGCCCATTTTCGACAAGATAAACCGAAAAATATTCGGCAAATTGCTCAAATCCCCCGTAATAATTGGGTACTCCTCGTGTTCCTAAAATGGCTATTTTCATGGATTGTTTGTTTTTAGATGGCTAAAATAGTCTTTTTATAAAAAAATTTATATGTTTAAAATATTTCTTTGAAAAAAATTGCAGAATACTCCCATTTGTATTTTAAATTTACTTGCTTTTGTTTTTCGTTTATCAATTTATCGTTCAACGCAGCTTGAATTTTAATGTTCAAATCTAATGGGTTTGACGGGTCAAAATGACAATCGCCTATAAAGCCAAAGTCTGCCATTGCGGTAGCATTCGAACAAACTGTAGGAGTGCCAGAAGCTATTGATTCTAGGGGCGGAATACCAAAGCCTTCAGCAAAAGATGGATACACAGATAATGATGCGGCTCTAACTAGGTGAATCAAATCGGAAAAATTTATTTTTTTTAACCTAATTATTTTTTCTTTAATTTCATCTTCTAGTGAAAGATAATATTCATTATAGGCTTTATTGTCTATTGCATCATCGCCAACAAAAACTAATTTGTATTTATTGTAATAATTATTTTCAACAAATGTTTTGAGTAGGGTGAGGTGGTTCTTTCTTGGCTCCCATCGGCTGACAAATAAAAAGTACTTTTCTAGATCATATTTGTTCTTAATTATTTGAATTTCCTTTCTTTTGTCAAATTTTTCAAAAAAAACAGAATCAACTGCATTTGGAATAATTTTTACATTTGAAATTTTGAAATGCTGTTCTATTTTCTCTTTTGAATATTGAGAAACGGTTAAAACATATTCTGCTTTTTTGGCACTATATTTAAATAAAAATTTATTTTTTATTCGATATAAAAAAGGAAAATATTGAGGAAAATCGATAAACAACACATCATGAATTGTGACTATATATTTGCATTTTTTAATCGGAGGAATTACATATTGAAAATGAGCATAATCTATTTTGTTGTTTTTAATAATCCTTGGGATATCAAATAATAATCTGTAAAGTTTATTTTTAAAAGAATATTTTAAAAAATAAACATTATTATGTATCCCAAAAACAGATTTTAGATTTTCGGTGTCGTGAGCTGCTAGAAAGAAATTGTTATTTTTTTCTTTGATTAATTCTTGATAAAGCCCTTTTAAATATGTGGTTGTGCCTTGGTTTGTTTGATCAAAAACATGACAATCAACAAAAAAATTTACTCCTTTCATTCTAAATTATGTTGCTTTATATTATTCTTTAGCAAATATTCTCTGTAACAAATAATGAACCCTAATAAAATAGATTTATTATCAAGTTTTAAATATAAGCCCATGAAAACCCAATTTGAGACGATAAGAAATATTGCCGTTCCTAATAAAATCATATTAATACTTTTGATAGATTCAAGGTTTGACTTTACTGGTTTACCTATTATATA
>CAIJXW010000127.1 GCA_903824755.1 uncultured Bacteroidota bacterium
TTAGCGACTTCAATTTTCAAATAAATTTTATGATGAAAAATACAGCCTTAACACATATTCACGAAAGATTGGGAGCAAAAATGCTGCCATTTGCGGGATACAATATGCCGATTTTATATGAAGGCGTGAATGCCGAACATGAAACCGTTAGAACTGCAGTGGGCGTTTTTGACGTTTCGCACATGGGAGAGTTTTTATTATCGGGAGAAAAAGCATTAGATTTAATTCAGAAAGTAACCTCAAATGACGCATCAACCCTAACGATTGGTAAAGCACAATATTCCTGTTTGCCTAATAATGAAGGAGGAATAGTTGATGATTTATTGATATATAAAATGAAAGAAGAGCAATATTTGTTGGTTGTAAATGCCTCTAATATTGAAAAAGATTGGAATTGGATTCTTTCGCAAAATGATTTGGGCGTTGAAATGCGGAATCTATCCGATGATTATTCTTTGCTTGCTATTCAAGGGCCAAAAGCTGTTGAAGCAATGCAATCATTAACTTCAATAGATTTGTCTGCAATTGCCTATTATCATTTTGAGGTAGCCGATTTTGCAGGATTTGAACATGTTATTGTCTCTGCCACAGGCTATACTGGTTCAGGTGGATTTGAAATATATTGCAAAAATTCTGAGGTTGAAACCATTTGGAACAAAGTTTTTGAGGCAGGAAAATCATTTGGAATCAAACCAATTGGACTGGCGGCAAGAGACACCTTACGATTAGAAATGGGTTTTTGTCTATATGGAAACGATATAAACGACTCTACTTCTCCAATCGAGGCTGGGCTGGGCTGGATTACAAAATTCAATAAAACATTTACAAATTCAGAAAACATCAAGAAGCAAAAAGAAAATGGAGTTTCTAGAAAACTAGTTGGATTTGAAATGCAAGAGCGATCTGTTCCAAGGCATGATTATGAAATTGTTGACGCAGCCGGTTCAGTAATCGGAGTTGTAACTTCTGGAACGATGTCTCCTTCATTAAATATTGGAATAGGATTGGGATATGTAACTATCGAAAACAGTATGATTGATAGCCCAATTTTCATTAGAATTAGAAAAAATGATGTACCGGCAAAAGTGGTGAAGTTACCTTTTTATAAAAAATAATTATATTTTTGCATCGTATAAAAAAATAGAAATGGGAAGAGCATTCGAATTCAGAAAAGGAAGAAAAATGAAGCGTTGGTCGGCAATGGCCAAAGCATTTACCAGAATTGGTAAGGATATAGTAATGGCGGTAAAAGAAGGAGGCCCTAATCCAGAAGCAAATTCTCGATTAAGAGCGGTTATTCAAAATGCCAAGGCAGCAAATATGCCAAAAGAAAATGTTGAACGTGCCATAAAAAAAGCAACAGACAAGGATACTGCAAACTATAAAGAAGTGCTATTTGAAGGATATGCACCTCACGGAATAGCCTTGTTGATAGAAACTGCAACAGACAACAACAACAGGACTGTGGCTAATGTTAGAAGCTATTTCAACAAATGTAATGGCACAATGGGAACACAAGGCTCGGTTGAATTTATGTTTGATCATACCTGTAATTTCCGAATCCCAAAAGAAGGCGTTGACCACGAAGAATTAGAGTTAGAATTAATAGATTTTGGTGCCGAAGAAGTTTTTGAAGATGAAGATGGCATCCTAATTTATGCGCCTTTTGGTAGTTTTGGAACATTACAAAAAGAGTTAGAAAGTAGAAAATTAGAAATCTTATCGTCCGGATTTGAGCGTATTCCTCAAATTACAAAAAAATTGACCGAAGCCGAAATGGCCGATGTTGAAAAACTAATCGAGAAAATCGAGGAAGATGATGATGTAATGAACGTCTATCACACGATGGAAGAATAAACATTTCTTTTATATGAATAGAAAACTCAAACTATATTCGGTTTGAGTTTTTTTATTTTACGTTTTGACGAATGAAAATTTCAGTAGCTCCAACACCGTATTTTTGATAATTGGCATCTTGAAACGCAATTGAATCATATCTGCCCAATAAGAAATCAAGTTCGGCTTTTAGAATTCCTTCTCCTACACCATGAATAAAAATGATTTTTGGGATTCTGTTTTTTATCGCAAATTCAAGATGCCTTTTGGCTGTTTCGATCTGTAATGTTAAAATATCAAAATTGCTCATTCCTCGAAAATTAGGAACAAGTTTTTCTATATGCAAATCAAATTCTGGAGCAGGAATTTCATTTTTTGATCGCTTCTCTTTTACGAAACTTCTTGGTTTTGGCTCTTCTTTTTCTAATTTAATTTTACTTGTATTAAAGCTTTTAATACTATTAGCTAAATCATTGGTATTGTTTGTTTTAACAAGCTCGTTGACAAAATATGTCATCATAAAACCATCTGTAGTTTCAATTATAATTTGGTCTTTTTGAACCGAAACAACAACACCATCTATTGCTTCGTCAAGCACAGAAACCTTATCTCCTTTAATCAACATTTTCGTTATTATTATCAAGATTTTTACTAGGTATTTTAGAACTCAAACGCATCATACTAAACATAAATAACACAAATGCAATCACAATAATAATTACATTTTTATCGGACTGCCCTATTTCATAAAAGGCAATTAAGATGGAAATAACTAAGATAAAATAGTTTATTTTTTTCATTATATACATTTATTTTGTTTTCAAAAGTAGGAAACTTTAAAGGAATAAATTGGCTTTAATTAATCATTTTTATTTTGTAAAATTGTATAAAAAATAAAGCTTTGGATTTAGAGAACTATATGATTCCTTGCATGAACAAAAAACTGTTTGGAATAGATTGCCCTGGTTGTGGAACACAGCGATCTTTAGCCTTACTTTTGAATGGCGAGTTTAATGCCGCTCTGCTACAGTTTCCAGCAATATATACTACTTTGCTTTTGTTTGGATTTTTAGGGTTGCATTTTATTGATAAATCTAGAGATTATCACAAAATAATTATTGGGTTAGCAATTATAAATGCTCTGATAATAATTATTTCATATATTTACAAAATAACTTATTAGTATTATAAAAACTTATGGAAAAGAGAAATTTACCAAACGGAACTGCTGTATTAGTTCTCGGAATATTATCAATCGTAACTTGCTGTTGTTATGGATTTATAGGATTAACGCTAGGAATAGTTGCTTTGGTTTTGGCCAATAAAGATTTAAAATTATATCAAGAAAATCCTGAATTATATTTAAATTATAAAAACATAAGTATTGGAAGAGTATTAAGTATTATCGGAATTGTATTAAGTTCTATTTTAATGCTTACAATTTTCTATTTGAGTGTTTTTGTGGGAGAATCCGAGTTAAAGAAATTTCAAGAAAATTTATTAGAAAAAGCAAAATATCAACAAGAGCAAAGTCAATAATTATAACTAAAAAGATCCTGAATAATTCAGGATCTTTTTTTATTATTTACTTTTCAAATGTTTTTAAAGTTTTGATAATAATGGAAACACAATCGAGCAACTGTTCTTCATTCATTACTAACGGAGGTGCAAAACGAATAATGTTTCCATGAGTAGGTTTGGCTAGCAATCCATTATCGCGAAGTGCCATACAAATATTCCATGCAGTATCGCTTTGCTCGGTGTCATTAATAACAATAGCATTCAAAAGCCCACGACCACGAACCAAAGTTGCGATACTAGAAGTTGAAATATATTCGTTTAATTTATCTCTAAATAAATTTCCTAATTTTCGTGCGTTTTGTATAAGATGTTCTTCATCAACAACTGACAGTGCCGCCATCGCAACAGCTGCAGCAATTGGATTTCCTCCAAAAGTGGAACCATGTTGGCCTGGTTTGATAACATTCATTATGGCATCATTTGCCAAAACAGCAGAAACTGGATATGCTCCGCCAGAAAGTGCTTTTCCTAATATCAAAACATCAGGTGTGGCATAGGTTTCTTGACGTTCACATTTGTTTTGGCAAGTACAATTTCCGCATACTGCCAATAACGACCCTGTTCTAGCAATTCCGGTTTGAATTTCATCTGCAATAAACAAGACATTATATCGGTTGCACAAATCTTTGGCACGCATCATATAATCATCTGAGGGAGTATAAACGCCTGCTTCACCTTGAATAGGTTCTACTAGAAAACCAGCAATATTTTGAGTCGATTTTAAAATAGTTTCTAAAGCTTCGATATCGTTGTAAGGAATTTTAATAAATCCATCTGTATAGGGTCCGAAATTTTTACGGGCATTTTCATCATTAGAAAAAGAAATAATAGTCGTTGTTCTTCCATGAAAATTTCCATCACAAACAATGATTTGCGCTTGATGTTCCGGAATTCCTTTTACTTCATAAGCCCATTTTCGTGTTATTTTTAAAGCCGTTTCAACAGCTTCGGCACCGGTATTCATTGGGAGAACCTTGTCAAAACCAAAATATTTGGTCACATATTCTTCATAAATGCCTAGTTTATCATTATAGAAAGCTCGTGAAGTTAATGTTAATGTTTGGGCTTGTTCGACCATAGCGTTAACAATTTTTGGGTGGCAATGCCCTTGATTTACTGCCGAATAGGCCGAAAGGAAATCATAATATTTTTTTTCGTTAATATCCCAAACAAAGACTCCTTCACCTCGTTTTAGAACTACTGGAAGTGGGTGATAATTGTGGGCTCCGTAATTGTTTTCTAGATTAATTAAAGATTCTGACGTAATTTTTTCGATAACTGACATTGATATAATATATTGGATTTAGAAAAATTAATTCCTACTATGGAGAGAAATCATCCTTAAAAATACAAAAATAAACAAAAAATATTTGTAAAAATATTGCAACTGATTTTTGTTTTTAAAACGAATGTTTTTGAAGTGGATTTACCAGTTATCACAACAAACCTGCACGTTGCTACATAAAACAACCATCTGCAACTTTTATTAGGTTTTTTAAATAAAATAGTCTTTATTTTAAAAAATATTTAACGACCTACTATAAAACAAGTCAACAGCAGAAAGAATTAGAATAAGATTAATAGTAATTGCTTAAAAATTAGAATAATAGCCTGAAAACAGTCAAACCATTTAATACAATATTTATGATCGATAATTGGAGTCAAATTGAAAGCGAAGCAAAAAAATTCTCAAAACAATGGGAATCAGGAAAAAATTTAGAAATTGTGTCGAAAGATTTTATAATTTCTCTTTTTGGAATTTATGGAATATCGAAAAAAAAAGTACTAAAATTTAAAAAACTAAAATCTTCAGAAAAAGAGGAACTATTGCTTTGGGAAGGTGTTGTATTAATTAACTCAACTAAAA
>CAIJXW010000128.1 GCA_903824755.1 uncultured Bacteroidota bacterium
GTAAATTATCAACAAGTATTTAAGAAACAATCTTGGTATGAAAGCACGAAATAAAATAATAGAGTCATATTCTTGGGAAATTCATACCAAAAAAATATTTGATCGACTTCAAGAAATATATTAAAATTTTAAATTTTGAAAACAACTTTATATTATATTAAAAAGGCACTAAATATGCCTTTTTCTGTCTTGTGTGAAAAGTTATTCTATTTATTAGAATCGAAAATTTTATTTTATTTTGGGTGGTTTAATGATTTGTTTTTTTACAATAAAAGTGCTGTTCATATTGAGAAAATAAGTTTAAATTTTACTATTGATAGTAAAAAATTGCAAATTGATAGCAATTTGAATATTGCAGTAGAAAATTATCTTAACCATAAATTTGATTTGTTAGGATCAGGTTGGACTAATGTAGATATAGACTCAAATGCTAGTGATGATTATAAATATATTAATTGGAATATTGATTTCAAGTCTGGGTATTCGTGGCAATCAAAAACTTGGTATAAGTTTATAAAATATGGAAATGTAAATGGAGTTGATATAAAAGTTCCATGGGAATTATCACGATTACAACACTTACCCCAATTAGCAATTGCATACTCAGCGCAAAATTGTGATATTCAATTAAGAAAAAAAATAAAGTTAGAATTTGAAAATCAAGTATTAGATTTTATTGAAAACAATTTGCCAAGATTTGGCGTAAATTGGGTTTGTACAATGGATGTTGGAATAAGGGCAGCCAATATGGTAATAGCTTATGAAATTCTATTAAGTTCAGGTGTTATATTTGATAAGAATTTTCAAAACATATTCCTCAATTCTGTTTGCGATCATGGAACCCACATTGTAAATAATTTGGAGTGGAGTGAGTCACTGACTTCTAATCATTATTTAGCAAATGTTGTTGGATTACTGTTTATTTCAAGCATTCTCAAGACTACTGAAGCCGATACGTGGCTCTATTTTTCGGTAAACGAATTATTGAATGAATTCTCTAAACAATATTATGATGATGGCGGCAATTTTGAATCTTCAACAAGTTATCATAGATTAAGCACTGAGATGGTGGCTTATTCGGCTGCACTAATTTTAGGATTCGATGATTTACAATGGAATAGAATTAAATCCTCAAAGTATCATAATTTTAATAAATCAGTTTTGAAAAATGATATTTTGAAACATGAAATTATTGATAATAAATTGCCAAATTGGTTTATATCAAGGCTTTATAAATCATTAATGTTTACTCATACAATATTAAAAGATAATTTTGAAATTGCGCAAATTGGTGACAATGATAGTGGTAGATTCTTTAAATTTTCTATCCCAGGAGATATTTTGAGGTTGGGTGAAGCCAAGAAGAAATACATTAATTTAAATAATTATGAGTCAAGTGATTTATACTATTTAGATGAAAATATTTTAGATCATAGATCAATTTCAATCGCTCTTAAATCTCTTTTTGGTGTCGATCTAAGTTATGTTTCTAAATTAGAGGATTTTGTTTTCACTATGTTTGCAAAAAATAATTATTTTGAATCTTTAGTTGAGAATAATCATTTTAGAATGTTTGAAAACCCTCTAATTGATTTAAATTTTAATTTTAAAGAAGAATTTGTTTTAAAGTCAAAATTTATAACAGATGATCTTTTAGAAAGTATGCAATTGCATGTTTTTCCCGAGTCAGGTATTTATTTGTTTAAAAATATTGGTTTTTATTTGTTGATATCTGCATGTCCCAATGGTCAAAATGGGAATGGAGGCCATGCACACAATGATAAATTATCTTTTGAGCTAGTTATAAATGGAGAATCAGTCTTTTTAGATCCTGGCACCTTTTTATACACACCAGACCCTGAAATGCGTAACTTATTTAGAAGTGTAAATGCTCATAATAGTATAATTACAGATTCTGGAGAACAAAATAATTGGCTACCTGGAAGATTTGGATTATTTAATTTAGAAAACCAATCTAAATGTAAATTACTTCACATTGCTAAGAACAAAATTATACTAGAAAATTCATTTAAAAACGTTTTGCATCGAAGGTCGATTGAATTAGATAGATGTCAAATTAAAGTCATAGACTATTGTAATATTCCTTTTAAGCAAAATATTGAAAAATTTGATTATTATTCTAATGGGTACGGTAAATTAATGAAATCTAAATTAAATGCATAAAAAAAAAGCAATTGTATTTTCGTCTGTTTTCTATCATTCAAAAATAAAAGTTGGTTCTCATCATTATGCGGAAGCATTAAGTAAAGAAGGCTATGACGTGTTATATATATCATTTCCTGTTTCAATTTTACACTTATTTTTCTTTTTTAAAAATGATAATTTAGTTAGGCTGATTAATCGTTTCAAATCTCATAAAAAAGATAATTTAAATTCATTTATCCCTTTTTCGATTCTTCCATTACTTAATGTTTTTCCATTCAATTCGCTTTTTTTACTAAATAAATGGGTATGGTTTTCAGATATGCATTTCAATAAGCAAGTCAATAATTTTATTAAAAATGTTGATTTAATATGGGTGGAAAGTGCTTATTTTATTGACACAGTAAAATATTTAAAAAAAAATAATACTCAAATTAAGATATATACTAGATTGTCAGATAATGTGTTTGCTTTTAATAACTTTCCTAAAAATTATTGTCACTTATTAAATGAATCATTTTCTTTATCTGATAAAATTATAGTTTCAGCTAAATCTTTAACTAAATTA
>CAIJXW010000129.1 GCA_903824755.1 uncultured Bacteroidota bacterium
ATTAACTTAATGTCCTTTATAATTTGTTAATAAATAGACGAAAATTATATGAAATTATTGCCAAAAAATAGTTGAGATAGTTTATATTAGCAGGATTTTTGAATTCAAAATAATTTTAATAATAAAATAGAATATGTCTAACGGAGAAAAATTAATTCCTATAAATATAGAGGATGAAATGAAATCAGCCTACATCGATTATTCGATGTCGGTAATTGTATCAAGAGCACTTCCAGATGTACGTGATGGTTTGAAGCCAGTGCATCGAAGAGTACTGTATGGTATGTATGATTTAGGTGTTTTTTCTAATAAAGCCCATAAGAAATCAGCAAGAATTGTCGGAGAAGTTTTAGGAAAGTATCACCCACACGGAGATACATCTGTATATGACGCCATGGTTCGTATGGCTCAAGAATGGAGTATGCGTTACCTTTTAGTAGATGGACAAGGGAATTTTGGCTCGGTAGATGGAGATAGTCCTGCAGCAATGCGTTATACTGAGGCTAGAATGAAAAAGATTTCGGAAGAAATTATGGCAGACATCGAAAAAGAAACAGTTGATTTTCAATTGAACTTTGACGATACTTTATATGAACCAAAAGTTATGCCTACAAGAGTTCCTACCTTATTGATTAATGGTGCGACAGGTATTGCAGTAGGTATGGCAACAAATATGCCTCCTCACAATCTTACAGAAGTAATCAACGGAACATTGGCATTTTTGGACAATGAAGAAATTGAAATAGACGAATTGATGAACCATATAAAAGCCCCAGATTTTCCAACTGGCGGAATTATTTATGGTTATGAAGGCGTTCGCGAAGCTTTCAAAACAGGTCGTGGCCGAATCGTTATGCGTGCTAAAGTTGCTTTTGAAGAAGTTGATGGTCGTGAATCGATTATTGTTACTGAGATTCCATATCAAGTCAACAAAGCCGATATGATTAAAAAAACGGCTGATTTAGTAAACGAAAAGAAAATTGACGGTATTGCAAATATTCGTGATGAGTCCGATAGAAACGGTATGCGTATCGTATATATATTGAAACGAGATGCTACGCCAAATGTAGTTTTGAATACACTTTATAAATTCACACAATTACAAGCATCATTTAGTGTAAATAATATTGCATTAGTGAAAGGTCGTCCGCAAATGTTGAATCTAAAAGATATGATTCATTATTTTATCGAACACCGTCATGATGTTGTCGTGCGTAGAACACAATTTGAATTAAGAAAAGCCGAAGAACGAGCCCATATTTTAGAGGGATTAATTATTGCTTCTGATAATATTGATGAAGTAATTGCACTAATTAGAAGTTCAAAAAATACTGACGAAGCTAGAGAAAAATTAGTAGAAAGGTTCAAGTTATCTGATATTCAATCTCGAGCAATTGTAGAAATGCGTTTGCGTCAATTGACTGGTCTTGAACAAGACAAGCTACGAGCAGAATTTGAAGAATTGATGAAATTAATCGAGCATTTGAAAGCGTTATTGGCTGATGTAAACCTAAGAACTGCTTTAATTAAAGAAGAATTAATAGAAATAAGAGATAAATATGGCGATGCAAGGCGTTCAACAATTGAATATTCTGGTGGAGATGTAAGTATCGAAGATTTGATTGCTGATGAAAATGTCGTAATAACTATATCTCACGCGGGTTATATTAAACGTACTAATTTATCCGAATATAAAACACAAAATAGAGGAGGAGTTGGACAAAAAAGTGCCGGAACAAGAGATCAAGATTTCTTAGAGCACATGTTTGTAGCCACAAATCATCAATATATGATGTTCTTTACCCAAAAAGGAAAATGTTTTTGGATGCGTGTTTATGAAATTCCAGAAGGAAGTAAAACAGCCAAAGGACGTGCTTTGCAAAACTTAATCAACATTGAAAGTGATGACAAAGTAAAAGCATTTATTTGTACGCAAGACCTAAAAGATAAAGAATATACCAACAGTCATAATTTGATTATGGTAACTAAGAAAGGTCAAGTCAAAAAAACATCTTTGGACAAATATTCAAAACCAAGAGTCAATGGTGTAGCTGCAATCACAATAAAAGAAGGTGATGAACTATTGGAAGCAAAATTAACAGATGGAAATAGTCATATTATGATAGCTGTGAAATCTGGAAAAATGGTTCGATTCGAAGAAAGTAAAACTCGCCCTATGGGAAGAACAGCTTCTGGTGTTCGTGGAATCACATTGAAAGATGAAACTGATGAAGTTATCGGAATGGTTTCGGTGAGCGATATGAATAGCGAAATTCTAGTCGTTGCAGAAAACGGTTATGGAAAACGATCAAGTATCGATGAATACAGAATTACAAATCGTGGTGGAAAAGGAGTTAAAACTCTAAACATTACTGAAAAAACAGGAAAATTAATTTCTATAAATTCAGTTACCGATGCCGATGATTTAATGATTATCAACAAATCTGGACTTACAATCCGAATGGCTGTTGAAGATTTGAGAGTTATGGGACGTGCAACACAGGGCGTAAAATTAATCAATATCAAAGGAAATGATTCTATTGCCGCGGTTACGAAGGTAATGAAAGATGACGTAATTGAACCAGAACTTGATGAAGATGGTAATGTTATCGAAATCGAGGCCATCGAAAGAGTAAAACCAGTTTTAGAAATACTTGAAGATGATGACGTTGCTGACGATGATGAGGACGAGGACGATGTTGAAGAAGAAGCCGATGATGAAAATGATACTGATGACGATGATGATTCAGAGGAATAAATAAATAATAATTTAAATTTTTTAAAAATATGAAAAGTAACTATGTAATCCTTGTCTCATTATTTTTGACAACGGCAAGTGTTTTTGCTCAAAAAGACCAAATAAAAGCAGCAGAAAATGCCTTAAAAAACGGAAATGCTGTTGAAGCAAAAACCTTTCTTGTGCAAGCAGAGCCATTACTTGCAAATGCAACCGAGGCTGAAAAAGCACAATATAATTTTGTCAAAGGAAATACGCTTTTTGAATTAGCTACAAAAAATTCTGATTCAGATGCTAATTATACTGCTGCCGCAAAAGCTTTTAAAGAAGTAATTTCGATTGAAAAAGCGATGGGAAAATTAAAATATAGTGAACCAGCAGCGGTTTCTTTGCAAACAATAAAAGGAAAATTTGTCAATTTAGCAATCGAAGAAGGTAATAATAAAAATTATTCTGCTGCAGCTTCAAAGCTATATGCGGCATACGAATTAGACGTTACTGATTTAGAAAAATTGTATTATGCTGCAAATTATGCTGTCAATGCAAAAGAATATGAATTGGCTTTGCAGTATTATCAAGAGTTAAAAGCTAAGAAATTTACTGGCGAAGGTGAATCTTTTTATGCTGTGAATAAAGAAAATAAAAATGAAGAATTATTTAATAGCAAACAAGAGCGCGATATTTATGTTAAAGGTGGCTCTCACGAAAAACCTCGTGACGAGAAAATCCCTTCAAAAAGCCCAGAAATCTATAAAAATATTGCATTATTATTAATAGAAAAAGGCAAAACAGAAGAAGCAAAAGCAGCGATAGCAGAAGCAATATCCGAAAATCCTGATGACACAAACTTGTTGTTATCTGAAGCTGACATTTATTTGAAAGCTAATGACTTAGCAACTTATAAAAAGAAAATAACAGCCGTTTTAGAGAAAAATCCTGACAATGCCGATTTGATTTTTAATCTAGGAGTAATTAGCTATAACAACAAAGAATTAGCTCAGGCCGAAAAATTTTATGTTCGAGTGATAGAAATAGACCCAAAATATTCAAATGCCTATTTGAATTTAGCAATCTTGAAACTTGATGCTGAAAAAGGTCTAATTGATAAAATGAATAAATTAGGAACTTCTACTGTGGAGATGAAAAAATATGATGTTCTGAAAAAACAACGTGATGATGTTTTTAAAAGTGCCATACCTTATTTAATTAAAGTAGTTGAGCTTGACGAAAATAATATTGAAGCTTCAAAAACCTTACTAAATGTATATAATGCACTTGAAATGACCGCAGAGGCAAAAGCGTTGAAAGCGAAAATTAACAAGTAAATCCTATAAATTAAAAAATCCCGTTTAGCAATAAACGGGATTTTTTTATATAATTTTTTTTATGACACGTAGTTTGTGAGTGTGCCTGTTTGTCTCGGCATTATAAATTCCGAGATGATCGAGCCGGTCAACACGAACTTTGCCGCTGGCATGGATAATATAATTGTCTTCCATGATAATTCCAACGTGAATAATAGCACCTTCCTCATTATCAAAAAAGGCTAAATCTCCTGGCTCACTTTCTTCGATAAAACTCAACGCTTCCCCTTGGTTTGCTTGTTGAGAAGCATCTCGTGATAGCGAAAAACCATTAAGTTTATACACCATTTGTGTAAATCCAGAACAATCTATTCCGAAGGGCGTTTTTCCGCCCCAAAGATAAGGAGCATTCAAATACATAAAAGCAGTTTCTATTAAATTTGCTTTGGGTTTGATTCCCTCGATTCGCTCCCCATCAAATATAAATCCCTCCGAATTTATTTCATTATGATATAGAAATGAAAGTGATGCTCCGAGAGGAATCGGAATTAATAAATTATTTTTGCCTGTAATGTATTCAATTAGATCAGAATTTAAAACAATAGGTTCTTTTGAAAGTGTGTGAAAATTTTCAGTGCTGATAATTTTATATTGTTTTGAATCTACCCAACCTTCATAATTATCAAAATGGAGTTTTATTTTTGACCATTTTTTTTGATTTTCAAGAATTTCAAAATGTTCGCCAAACAAAACCTGAGAAACGATTTCGCTTCTATCATTGGGTTCAGCCCTTAAAGGGATTATGGCTAGATTACAAATTCCGAACATATTTTTTATTTTATTCTAAATTTAAAAAGAGAAAGAACACAATTTTAGATTCTTTCTATAATTATTGCCGAAGCACCTCCACCGCCATTGCAAATTGCTGCGGCTCCAAATTTGCCATTATTTTGTTCTAGTACATTTAATAATGTAACAATTATTCTTGCTCCCGAACAGCCAAGAGGGTGTCCTAGAGAAACAGCACCGCCATTAACATTTATTTTATCATTACTAATTCCGAGAATTTTAGCATTGGCAAGACCAACAACAGCAAACGCTTCATTAAATTCAAAGAAATCAATTTCATCGATAGTCAATCCAGCTTTTTCTAGAGCTTTTGGTATAGCTAGGGCAGGAGCAGTAGTAAACCATTTTGGGTCTTGAGCCGCATCGGCATAGCTTCTAATATAGGCGAGAGGCTTCAAACCTAGTGCGATCGCTTTTTCTTCGCTCATTAAAATAAGAGCAGCAGCACCGTCATTTATAGTCGATGCATTTGCAGCCGTAACTGTTCCGTCTTTTGTAAAAGCAGGATTTAAAGTTGCAATTTTATCTAATTTAACATTTGAAAATTCTTCATCTTTAGAGATAATAACTGGTTCCCCTCGTCTTTGAGGTACAGAAACAGGAACAACTTCATTATCAAATTTTCCGTTTTTCCAGGAATTTGCAGATTTTTCATAGGATTGAATAGCAAAAGCATCTTGCTCTTCTCTAGAAAAATGGTATTCGGTAGCACATAAATCGGCACACACGCCCATTGCATTATTGTCGTAAGCATCTGTTAATCCATCTTTTTGAAGTCCATCAATTAATGAGGCAGGGCCAAATTTATATCCATTTCTAAGATGAATATAATGTGGAATTAAACTCATGTTTTCCATTCCGCCAGCAACAACAACTTCCGAATCGCCTGCATTAATAGCTTGTGCGGCTTGCATAACAGCTTTCATTCCAGAGGCACAAACCTTGTTTATGGTAGTTGCAGCAACAGAATTAGGTAGTCCTGCATATAAAGCAGCTTGGCGAGCAGGTGCTTGTCCAAGTCCAGCTTGAACAACATTTCCCATGATCACTTCGTCTATTAGATTTGGGTCGAGATTAATTTTGTCTAATGCACCTTTTATGGCGGTAGCCCCAAGTTGTGTAGCACTCAAAGTGGACAATCCACCCATAAAACTTCCGATAGGTGTTCTTACAGCTGCAACAATAACGATTCTTTTATTCATGATTTAATGGAGATTTATTAAGTTGCGAATTTAATCATTTTGAATAAAATTATATTACAATTTTGATATATTTCAATAATTTCGTTTTAATCTTAATTTTCTATTATTTCATAATAATTTCAGATGATAAGAGTAATTTAAAAAAATAGATATAAAAAGTTATTTAATTGATTGCTAATGTATTTGAATAACCAAATAAAAAACATTAAAAAAAAGGGTTCAATTATTTGTGAAATATAGAATAGAACGTTACATTTGCAACCGCTTAAAATGAGGATATATTCTATATTGGAGAGTTGCCTGAGTGGCCGAAAGGACATGTTTGCTAAACATGCGTATGGGAAACTGTACCAAGGGTTCGAATCCCTTACTCTCCGCTTTTTTGCTTTTCGGGGTGTAGCGTAGCTCGGTTATCGCGCCTGCTTTGGGAGCAGGAGGCCGCAGGTTCGAATCCTGCCACCCCGACAAATGGACGCATAGCTCAGCTGGATAGAGCACCTGCCTTCTAAGCAGGCG
>CAIJXW010000130.1 GCA_903824755.1 uncultured Bacteroidota bacterium
CAATTTAAATTGTCCTTATGCTTACAATTACTTAGACCTAGATTCGCTTTATCCAAAACAATATTTTGAAAACGAAAACAGTGGTCATCCCGATTTTATTGTTTCTGAAGATTTATATGAATACATGCAACACATTTATAATAAAGTTTCAGGAAAGAACTTTCATAGCATTCTAGAGTTAGGAACTGGTGGTGGCTATATAACAACCCAATTTTATAAACATGATTTAGATTTTTTTGCTGTTGAAGGTAGCGAGGAAGGAGTTAATAAACTTTTAAACATCGGTATAACAGAAAATCAAATTATGAAGTCCGACTTAAGAAAAATGGAGTCGTTGAATAGATCATTTGACTTAGTAATGTGTACAGAGGTTATTGAGCATATAGAACCCTTTTTTGCGTCAAAATTAGTTGAATTGTGTACTTCCCATTCTAATTATGTATGGTTTTCCTGTGCAGATAGAAAAAGAAAACCGCATTGGCATCATATCAATGAAATATCTATTGAAGCTTGGGATAATCTTTTTGCCTTTTTTGGATTTAATTCTTTTGTCGAATTAGATGGTAGACATTCCAGAGCTGATAGATTGTATATGAGAAACGTTCCTAAAGCCCAAGATATTTAGAGACAAATAACCCTCTTTGTATTAAATAAATTTTCAAAAAAACTACTAAGCGATTTAAATTAATAATCTTGTTTTGTAGTTCTGTGGTTCCAATAATTATTACTAATATTTATTCCGAAACCACACTTTCATCCATTCGCGTTTTAGAACCAAGAAAGCGACTTGTTGCGACAATTCCATTATATCGGAACCATCGAGTTTTTTTACTTGATCTTCTGGGACATCAACGATATAAAGCAAGCTCAAATATTCGGCAAATTTATATTGTATCAAACGGTAAATTTTTTCGTGCAATTGGGATTTTAAATCTTCCGGAGTTACGTTTGAAGGTAAGTCAATGGGTTCGTTGGCAAAATTAAAATCTTTATTAATTTGCTCGATTAGTTTGGCATATAAATTTTCTTTTTCAGCCTCGGAAAGTAAATTATCTGTAGAAATTGGCGCGATGAAATTATACATTTCGACTCATTAATTTTTCGCCAAAAGTGCGCAACATGTTTTTTTTATCTGATGAAATGTTCAGTTTATCTAATGTTTCAAAGGCCTTAAAAGTATAAACCCGAATTGCATCTTGAGTGGCTTCTGCGGCGCCTGATTCCATAAATATTGTTTTTACAGCCTTGATTTTATCTTCATTATCTTTGGAATTGATAGAAAATAACTGCGTAAGTTGTTCGGCAATTTTTTCCTCCGAAAGGGCAACTCCTTTAAGAAATAAAAAGGTTTTTTTATTTTCAATAATATCGCCACCAACTTGTTTTCCGAAAGTTTCTGGATCGCCAAAAGCATCCAAATAATCGTCTTGCAATTGAAAAGCCAAACCTAAATTTAACCCAAAATCATATATTGCATTTCCATTTTCTTCCGAAGTTTCAGCAATTATGGCACCCATTTTCATAGCCGCAGCCACAAGAACGGCGGTTTTGTATTCAATCATTTTCAAATATTCAGGAATCGTAACATTTGATCGTGTTTCGAAATCAACATCCCATTGTTGACCTTCACAAACTTCTAAAGCCGTTTTGCTGAATAATTGTGCTAAATCCCGAAAGGTGGCAGGCTCGTATTTCTCAAAAAATTGATACGCCAAAATCAACATCGCATCCCCGGATAAAATTCCAGTATTGACATTCCATTTTTCATGAACCGTTTCTTTTCCGCGGCGCAAAGGTGCGTCGTCCATAATATCATCATGAACCAATGAAAAATTATGAAAAACCTCCACTGCCATAGCGGCTGGGAGCGCTTTTTGATAATTAGAATTAAAAATTTCTGCTGCCAATAATGTCATCGTCGGTCGCTTCAGTTTTCCTACTAAACCCAAATTGTAAAGTTCGGGTTATTATAAATTTTTTGGTTCTTTTATTTGATTTTGTTCTTACAAATTGGCAATAA
>CAIJXW010000131.1 GCA_903824755.1 uncultured Bacteroidota bacterium
AATAATATTATTCCTGAAACAAAAAACAATCCAAGAAAGACGATTGCAAATCGAGGACTTCCTGTAACTTGGTTAATTATTCCATAAAGGCTCATACCGATAACGATTCCTATTTTCTCGGCAACATCATAGAAACTAAAGAAAGACGCTGTATCGTCTGTTTTTGGTAACATTTTTGAATAGGTAGATCTAGAAAGCGACTGAATTCCGCCCATTACTAGACCAACGAAACCAGCAATTGTATAAAACTCTATTGGAAGTGTGATAAAATAGGCGAAAACGCATAAAATGGCCCAAATACAGTTTAAGAAAATTAATGTTGGAATATTTCCAAATTTACTTGATGCTTTTGAAGTTAAAACTGCACCAAGAATGGCAACGATTTGAATTAATAGAATACTGATTATTAATCCCATTGTTCTGCTATCATCAGATTCCCATTGAATTTCTTGCTCTCCAAAATAGGTAGCAATTATCATAACAGTCTGAACTGCCATGCCATAGACAAAAAAACTAGACAAAAAACTCTTTAACGGTTTGTTGTCTCCCAATAAACGCCATACATTTCTGAGTTCTCTAAAACCATTAAAAACTACTTTCCGAGTCACTTTGTGTCCTTTGTTTCCTCGAGGAAGATAATAGTAGGTATATTGACTAAATAATATCCACCAAATTCCTACCATTATAAAGGAATAACGCATTGCTTTGATTTTGGCTTCGCCGCCAGTGCCCGTAATTCCAAAAATTTCTGGTTTCATAACCATAGCAAGATTGATAACCAACAAAATTACGCTTCCTATATATCCGAATGAATATCCTTTTGCACTCGTTTTATCTTGTTGCTCCGGAAAAGCAATGTCTGGCAAATAGGAATTATAGAACACTAAACTTGCCCAAAAACCAATCAAGCCTAGAAAATAGAATAACAAACTTATATAAATATTTTCGAGACTAAACCAATATAAACCAATACAAGATAATGCGCCTAAATAGCAGAAAAATTTCATAAAGAATTTCTTATTTCCTATATAATCGGCAATTCCTGATAGTATTGGTGAAATAAAAGCGACACACAAAAATGCGGCGGCAGTGACAAAACTGATTAAGGAAGTACTAATTAATTCTGTTCCGAAAATCGAAATGACGTTAACTCCTTTAATTTTGAATAAGGCACCATAAAAAATTGGAAAAATTGCAGATGCAATTACCAAACTATAAACAGAATTTGCCCAATCATAAAATGCCCATGCATTCAATAATTTAGAACTTCCTTTATCAAATTTCATCATTTTATTTTTATTTAATTAGGCTAATGTATTTAATTTTTTGAAATAAAGAAATAAAGTGTAGATTTACTTTATGCATAAAAATATATTTTTCGCCCTTTTGTTTTTTAATTCCCTGATTTATTCACAAGATTATGTAGATATTTTTTCAGTTAATTATACCCATTCTAATCCAATTTCTTTTGAAAATTCTTTAGACAAAACAGCAATATCAAATTTGGAGACTTCTTTCACCCTACCTATAATTCTAAATAATAAATATGCGTTTATATCTGGATTTGACTTTGAAAGTAACCAGTTAAAATTATTCCCAAATTCAACAAATTCATTGCAGTCTGCTCGAATAAAAGCTGGAATTAGAATAAAATATTCCGAAAAATGGAGCGGAACTTTTCTAATTCTACCCAAAATTGCTTCCGATTTTAAATATATAAGCAACAAAGATTTATTTTTTGGAAGTTTGTTTTTATTAAAATATCATAAACAAAAAAACCTAAATTATAAATATGGAATTTATATTAGCAATGAAGCGTATGGCTTCTTTATGACGCCTATAATTGGACTCTATTATAAAAGTCCGAATGCATGTTTTGAGCTAAATCTGACACTCCCAACAGATTTAGATTTGAATTATCGTATTATAAATTCAACAAAAATGGGTATAATTTATACTGCTTTTGGAAAAAGTTTTAACATAACTACCAATACTAATCAATCCACTTATGTAGAAAATAATTCGTTTCAATTTTCTACCTATTTCCAAAATAACTCATTGAACAAAAACATATATATGCGACTAAAATTTGGAATTCAAACTAATGATTATAGTGTTTATCCTATTGATCAAAAGATAGATTTCCGAATTTCAGCCATAAAACTAGGTGATAACAGAACGCTATTAAACCCCAAAATAATGAGCGGTGCTTTTTTGATGGCAGAACTAATTTATAGATTTGATCTATCTAATAATAAATGATTAAAAATCATAGATATATAAATTTAAGGTAAAAAAAAACACTCTAAAAACTATAATTATTCATAAATTGCAATCCATTCATTTAGAAATTTAGAAATTTGAAAATTCCAAAAGCGATATTAATAACAGCAAAATTATTAGAAACTATTTCTTCCAAATTGGCGACACAATTTGCAATAAAACTTTTTATTACACCCATAAAGCATAAGATCCCAAAACGGGAAATAAATATGGAAGCAAAAAGTATTAAAACTCAAGTTTATATTCCGAAAATAAACAAAAAAATTGTGGTCTATGAATATGGAACTGGCGAGAAAAAAATTCTTTTAGTCCATGGTTGGTCTGGTCGTGGCACACAATTGGTTAAAATTGCAGACGAATTACTAAAAATTGGCTATTCCATAATCAGCTTTGACGCTCCTGGTCACGGAAAATCTTCAGGAAAGACAACTGATATGACCGAATTTATTCATTCAATTTTGGAGTTGGAGAAAATTTTTGGCCCTTTTGAAGCAGCGATAGGACATTCACTTGGAGGCATGGCGCTTTTAAATTCAGTAAAAAAGCAACTAAATATAAAACAATTAGTAATAATTGGAAGTGGAGATAAAGTCGAGTCAATCATTAATTCCTTTATTTCGAGACTAGAACTTCCAAATTCTATCGCTATCCAAATGCAAAAAAAAATGGAATCTAAGCATCAAATACTTATGAATCAATATGATGCTTCCTATGCGGCAAAAGAAGTTTCTATTCCCGTTTTGGTTATTCATGATCAAAATGATTCCGATATTCCTGTATCGGCAAGTATAAATATCCATCAAAATTTAGAAAAAGGAGCGCTATTAATCACCAAAGAATTAGGACATCGCAAGATTTTGGGAGACGATAAAGTTATAAAAAGCATCATTAATTTTTTAAACAATTAAGCAAAAACACATGAAAAAAAAGAGTATAGTATTTCTATTTTTAATAATAGCAATAGGCCTTAAAGGTCAAAGTCAATTACAAAAAATTCCATCAAAAATTGTCAAAACAGACTCAGAATGGAAAAGATTATTAACGCCCGAACAATATGAAATCCTCCGAGAAAAAGGAACCGAAAGGCCGTTTACCGGAAAATATGTAAATACATTTGAAAAAGGCGACTATGCTTGTGCCGCTTGTGGAAATATATTGTTTCATTCCAACTCCAAATTTTACTCAAATTGTGGTTGGCCTTCATTTGATAAGGCAATTAAAGGAGCCGTAACCTATATAAACGACAACACTTTGGGAATGACACGAACCGAAGTAAATTGTGCAAAATGTGGAGGACATCTAGGCCACGTTTTTGATGATGGACCAAAAGAAACAACTGGGCAACGTTATTGCACCAACTCCGTTTCTATACAATTTATTCCGAAAAAAAAATGAGCTATAAAATCGAAAAAACCGAAGAAGAATGGAAAGCCCTATTAGGGTTAGAACGCTACAAAATTATTAGGCAAAAAGGCACCGAATTTCCGCACTCAGGAAAATATAATCTACACTTTGAAAACGGAACTTATTACTGTGGAGGTTGTCGCGAGCCACTATTTCAAAGCAATTCAAAGTTCAATTCACATTGCGGATGGCCTTCATTTGATGAAGCAATACCAGAAAAAGTACAATTTGTTTTAGACAAAACACACGGAATGATAAGAACCGAAATTGTTTGCAGCACTTGCGGAGGCCACCTTGGCCACGTCTTCAATGATGGACCAACCCCAACCGGTTTACGATATTGCGTAAATTCGCTATCAGTAGATTTTGAAGAAAATAAAGGTTCATAATCTACATCAACAGACCCATAGACCTACCTAAAATAATTAAAATCAAATTCAATTTTGATGATTTTTTTTTGGGTGCATCCTCGTTTGGGACGCATTTAGTTAGCATAACCAAAACAGAAAACTCGGTCGTGCTGTTCGCTACAATCCACGAGATTGCTCAGTCGTGCCTCCTTGCAATCCCGTGGGATTTCCACTGCCATCACTTGCACAAATCCTGCACACTAGAACTATATTCCAACAAAATTACGTTCCCTCCACATATATAAACTTAAAAAAAAGAACCCCAACCTTTTCGGGTTGGGGTTCAATAAAGACCCGAGGCGATAGCCGAACGGGCGAAGCAAAGGCGACGAACCGAGCCATTTGGCGAACACGTCGCTCCATTAAAAAAAAGAACCCCAACCTTTTCGGGTTGGGGTTCAATAAAAAAAGGCGACGACATACTCTCCCACAAATTGCAGTACCATCTGCGCAGGCGGGCTTAACTTCTCTGTTCGGAATGGGAAGAGGTGAGCCCCGCCGCAATAACCACCTTAAGGCTATTTGTCTAAGGTCTTAAGGTCTAATGTCTTAATGCCCTTGGGACACTTTCAACTTTTGACTTTCGACTTTCAGACTGTTCGCACGGCGAACAAATATCTTAACATACTGAGATAAAGAAAAAAATTATTAGAAAGTTTCTTCCCCACGCCAAGGCGTGGGGAAAAGTGTACATAAGCTTACGGGTTATTAGTACTACTCGACTATGACATTACTGCCTTTACATCTATAGCCTATCAACGTGGTCATCTCCCACGACCCTTAAAAGAAATCTCATCTTGTGGTGGGTTTCGCGCTTATA
>CAIJXW010000132.1 GCA_903824755.1 uncultured Bacteroidota bacterium
TAAATTTAAACATTTGGAGTAACAAATTATATTAATAGATAAAGATAAAAAAAACATTAAAAGAAATAACTATTATGCAAAAAAAAAGGCACGTTTCTTTCGAAACGTGCCTTTTTTAAAAAAAACTAAAACCTATTTTTTTACAATTCTAGATGTTGCAGTTTTACCGTTGATAGTTGTTTTGACAAGGTAAATACCACTTTGAAGATTAGAAATATTCAAAGTTTCTAAAGAACTATTTGCTTTTAGTGAAAGCATTTGTTGACCTAAAAGATTATATATCGAAATATTTTCAATCACTGAATCAGCAGAAACAGTAACAATATCTGAAGTTGGATTTGGATAGATGCTTACTTTAGCTTTTTCAAATGAATTGACACCTAAAGCTTGTTTTTCCAAAACAAAACGCCACCAACCTGCACCATAATTAATATCCAAAGTCATTGTAGTAGCATCTAAAGAAGTAACGGTATAAGTTACTGATGCTGGAGCTAGACTTGGACTTGTCAATTCACCATTGTTTGTTGCTTTAGGTAATCCTAAATAAGCTCCAACACCTGAAAGTGTAATGGTATTTGCAGTAGAATTATAAACATAAGTAGCAGGATTAGATCCATTGTGAGGATTAACTGGTGTTCCGCAAGCCTCAGCAGCTACACCTTGCCAAGTTTCGAGCCAAGTGTCAGCACCTAGCACATTTGAAAATGAACCATCAGCATTAAAAACATAAGTATCATCGAAGAAACAAGCTCTTGTAGTTAATTCACCAACTCCGTTTGACCACCAAAGTGCACTACCTTGAGTTGGACCAACAGCCATAGCTACAGCTTGAGGTTTCATTTTCCAAGTTCCTAGAGGAGTAAATGTTGGTGCGGCAGGAGCTTTCCAGAAATAAAAATTATCAATATATATTGTAGAAGGCCCTGTTGGGTCAATTAGCAATTGAGTAATTTTAGTTTTGTTTGGCAAAGCAGCAAAAGCTGACATGTCAATATCAATACTTTGCCAAGAACCTGTTGCGGTTGTTCCTAAAGAACCTAATGCTTCGCCTCCATTTACGGTATTTACTATTTTAACCCCAATTGGGTTATTATCTGTTGTCCAATAATCAATATGCATTTTTTCCATGGTAGACAAATCTACACCATTAGCATAATTAGTTACCATTCCTAAGAATTCACCAATCGATTTCCAAGTATCATTTCCCTGAATTTGTAATGTTGAAAAAGTAGTTTCCGACCAAGAAGTTGGTAATTCATCTAATGTTACATTTGCATATGCATTACTATAAATAGAAACCACATCAGAAGCATTTCTTACAGGAGGTGTTGGAGCTGCAGTTACTGGCTCTGTTGGATTTGAAGCTGCAGTAGCAGTAACAACAACTTTTCCTAAAGCTACTTCATTTGCAGGATTACCATTTAAACCTTTAACAGTAAATCCATACTGCACAATTAATCCAGCTGGAATTGCTGTGGTAGTAGTTACAGAAAAAGGCTGACCACTTACTAGAGGAACTGAAACGTTTACATCAGCACTATAATTAGTTGCAGGATTTAATCCTTTAATAAAAGCAACTGCAGTATATCCTGAAGCTAAATTATTGCTTGTTACATTTCCAGTAAATGTTAATATTTGACCAGCTAGTGCTGAATTCTCAACAAAAGAATTCCCCTCGAATATTTTGTTTCCGAGACCAGCTCCATTTGTCCAGTAAGCAATGTCATTAGCACTTCCATTTAATGCATCTGTGTAAGTATTAAAATTTGGATACAAAGTCAATGTATTTGTTGCCGGCGTAACAACAGTTTTAATGTCTGCTAAAGCCCATCCATTTCCAAATAGAAAATCTGTTCCGTTCAAATCAAAAACATTAGCATAACCTGTCCATGCAGCTGTTCCGCTAACGGTTACGTTGTTTTGTGAAAATCCTAATGAGGTTACCATTAGAATAAATAATAATGTAATTTTTTTCATAAAATTATTGTTTTTAGTTAATATTCAAATTTAGGTATGAATTTTAAAAACAAAAAAAAGTTTCACATACAAAAACTATACATTTTATATTAA
>CAIJXW010000133.1 GCA_903824755.1 uncultured Bacteroidota bacterium
ATTATATAAATTATAAAATAGAAGGTACAAACGATACTTTAACTGTTGCAACCACTCGCCCAGAAACCATTTTTGGAGATACCGCTATTTGCATAAACCCAAACGATGAGCGATTTCTACACCTAAAAGAAAAAAAAGTAATCGTCCCTATTTGCGGCCGAATTATCCCAATAATTCAAGACGATTATGTAGATATAGAATTTGGAACTGGTTGCCTAAAAGTGACCCCAGCCCACGATATCAACGATAAAACATTAGGCGACAAACACCAACTCGAAATCATAGATGTTTTTAATGATGACGCAACCCTAAACAGCTACGGACTTCATTATCAAGGAAAAGACCGTTTTATAGTTCGAGATGAAATTGCCAAAGAATTAGAATCGATTGGTGCACTCCAAAAAACAGAAACTCACTTGAATAAAGTGGGGACTTCCGAAAGAACAAAAGCCATTATTGAACCCCGTTTGTCAGACCAATGGTTCTTGAAAATGGAAGATTTAGTAAAACCTGCCATAAAAGCAGTTCTAGAAGATCATGAAATAAAGTTATATCCAAAAAAATTTGAAAACACCTATAAACATTGGTTAGAAAACATAAGAGATTGGAATATTTCTCGTCAATTGTGGTGGGGACAACAAATTCCAGCCTATTTTTATGGTAACGGAAATGATGATTATGTGGTTGCCGAATCAATCGAGGCCGCACTGACATTAGCGAAAGCAAAAACAAATAATAATCAATTAACAATTTCTGATCTAACCCAAGACAAAGATGCACTCGACACATGGTTTTCTTCTTGGTTGTGGCCTATGTCTGTTTTTGGCGGAATTACAAATCCAGAAAACGAAGATTTTAAGTATTATTACCCAACAAACGACCTAGTTACAGGGCCAGATATTCTTTTCTTTTGGGTAGCAAGAATGATTATTGCAGGATATGAATATACAGGAAAAAAACCATTTTCAAACGTATATTTAACAGGTTTAGTTCGAGACAAACAAAGACGAAAAATGTCCAAATCTCTCGGAAATTCACCAGACCCATTAGATTTGATTGATAAATTTGGTGCAGATGGTGTGCGAGTAGGTTTGCTTTTGAGTGCATCAGCAGGAAATGATATCATGTTTGATGAGGAACTTTGCAATCAAGGAAAAGCGTTCACAAACAAAATTTGGAACGCATTTCGTCTTGTCAAAGGTTGGGAAATTGATGATGCAATTGCACAGCCTGAGTCATCAAAAGTTGCCATAGAATGGTATGAAGCAAAATTGCAACAAACACTTCTTGAAATCGAAGATCATTTCGAAAAATATAGAATTTCAGATGCACTTATGGCAATTTACAAATTAGTATGGGATGATTTTTGTTCTTGGTTTTTAGAAATGATAAAGCCTGCCTACCAGGCACCTATCGATAAATTAACTTTCGATAAAGCCATCGAAATGTTTGAAAATAATCTAAAGTTATTGCACCCATTTATGCCATTTCTAACAGAAGAAATTTGGCACTATATCGACAATAGAACAAATCAAGAAGCACTAATAGTTTCTGAATGGCCAATAATGAAACCTTTCAATGCAAACCTAATTAGTGATTTTGAAACCACTATGGAGGTAATTTCTGGAATTAGAACGATTCGAAAAGATAAGAATATACCATTTAAAGATGCTATCGATATTAAAATTCAAAACAACGATAATTCATCAACCTATTTTGATTCTGTTATTTCCAAATTAGGAAATTGCACCACTTTAGAATATGTTACCGAAAAAGTTGATGGAGCATTGTCATTTAGAGCAAATTCAAACGAATATTTTATTCCAATTACGGGTTCTTTTAACGTTGAAGAGGAAATAAACAAACTAAATGAAGAATTAATATATATTCAAGGGTTTCTAAAATCGGTTCAGGCAAAATTGTCAAATGAACGATTTGTTGCAGGTGCTCCCGAAAAGGTCTTGCAAATAGAACGCCAAAAAGAAGCAGATGCGATGTCAAAAATTGCTACAATTGAGCAAAGTTTGGCAGGATTGAAAAAATAGAAATCAAAAAGTTGAGTTAAAAAAAACGAAGAAAAAGTATAGAAATTTATTTTTTTATATTTTTAGCTTCGTTTTTAACGTTAACAAACATTATTAAGGAATATGAATTTAAAATCTGGATTGCTTTTTGTCCTTTTTTGTTGTTCTTTTGGAAGCTACGCTCAATTGGAAATTAAAAACAAATCGGCCGCATTTCCTATTCCTAAAAGTAATTTTACTTTGCCAAAGACGACCCAACCTTCCCTGCTTTTACCAAAAAAAGAAACTTCACTTTTCCCAAGTAATTTAAAGCAAATAGGGGAGCCAAGTGCGATTAATTTTATGCAAAAAAATGAATTTGCAAACCCCGGAAAAATCTATGAAGACAAACTAAACAAAAAACCACAAAACGAATCGCAGCAAGTATATAGAAGCAACCAGTTTCTTGGAGATTTCAAAACCAAATCAAAATTTGTGCATATTCAATGTCGCGATTACGGTTTGGTTGATGGAGATCGTGTGAGTGTTGTTGTTAATGATATTGTAGTGAATAACGAAATACTACTAACGGAAGATTTTAGAGATTTAGAATTAACGTTAAATAGTGGGTTTAATAAAATTGAAATAATTGCACTAAACCAAGGAACATCGGGGCCTAATACAGCCGAATTTCAAGTCTTTGACGAGCAGCAAAATTTAATATCTGCCAATCAATGGAATCTTGCAACAGGATTTAAAGCAACTTTAATTATTGTAAAACAATAGAAAAATCTAATTTTCAACCTTATTTAGTACCTCATTATAATTTTCTTCAACGGTTTCCCAATTGATAATTTTAAAAAAAGCGTCTATATAATTTTTCTTTCTATTTTGATATTGAAGATAATAGGCATGTTCCCAGAGATCCATCGTTAATAATGGCGTTCCAGAAACTTCAGCTCTCGGCATTAATGGATTATCTAGATTTTGGGTCGTAGTGATTACTAATTTACCGCTTTTATCGACAATTAACCAAACCCACCCAGAGCCAACTATTCTTGAGGCGGCATTTTTAAATTCGGTTTTAAAAGTGTTAAATGATCCGAAATCCTTTGTGATTGCTAGTGATAACGTGTCTTTTGGTTGCCCATTAATTTTAGTTCCTAAACATTTAAAATATAAACTATGATTATAATAACCACCTGCAGCATTTCGCAAACTTATACTATCCGAAACACATTTTGTCAGAATATCTTCAATGGATAAATCTTCCAAATCTTTGCCAGCTACATATTTGTTTAGACTATTTGCGAACCCTAAATAATGCTTTGAGTAATGCGTTTCCATTGTCATTGCATCAATATTTGGAATTAACGCTTGATAAGAATATGGAATTTTCACGAGATCAAACGCACCATCATCAGCAGAGACATCTTCGGGATTTCCAATTGTGATTTTGTCATCTACCGTTGGCAGTGGCACTTCAACAACTTCGGTAAGTTTTTTTTTGTGACAAGAAAATAATGCAAAAGCAATAAGCAAATAAAGTATAAATAATTTTGACTTCAACATGTTATTTTTTTTGTAATAAATGGATTGATTCTATATATAATTCTTTGGCTTCATCAACCGATAAATGACTAATTTGTAGCCAAGCATTTGTCTTGAACGCATTTCTTAAATCAAAATTTGAATCTTTTGATGAATCTAAATTCCCAAATGTAGCTTGTTTGTAATAAGCATAAAGCCTCAATTGAACGTCTTGAGGCAAAGAAGATTGCGACATTTTAGAAGCAATTTCAACCGCTTTTTCAAATCGTATGTCTAAATCTTTTTTTGCCATTATGATTTTATTGCAATAATTGTTTTTCCTCCTACTGCTTTATCGTTCAATTTGACATTTACAACAGTTCCAAGAGGTAAAAATAAATCTACTCTTGATCCAAATTTTATAAAACCTGCATCTTCACCTTGAATAACTTGAGTGCCTTCTTCAGCATAATTTACAATTCTTCTGGCTAAAGCACCTGCTATTTGACGGTATAAAATTTCGCCAAAGGTTCCGTTTTCAACAACAATCGTGGTACGTTCATTTTCTTCGCTAGCTTTCGGATGCCAAGCTACTAGGAACTTACCTGGGTGATATTTGCTAAATTTCACCTTCCCACTAATTGGGTATCGAGTGACATGAACATTTATTGGAGACATGAATATCGAAACTTGCAAGCGGTTGTCTTTGAAATATTCTGATTCAAAAACTTCTTCAATGACTACTACTTTTCCATCGACTGGAGCAATGATATGATGCTCATTTATAGCAACTTTTCGCTCAGGATTTCGAAAAAATTGAAGCACCGTTATTAGCAATAATAAAACAACGATTTGAATTGCTTTTTGAAGCCAAAAAGCGGAAACAAATTGGTCAGTTAGCAACAAAAAAACTACGGTTAACGTGGTTGCTATTAAAATAATTTTTCCTCCTTCTTTATGAAACATAATATAAAATTTTATAAAACAAATATACAAATGGTGCTGCAAATATAATACTATCTAGGCGATCTAAAACACCACCATGCCCAGGCATTATTTTTCCGCTGTCTTTTACTCCAGCAATTCTTTTAAATTTAGATTCTATTAAATCTCCAATTGTTCCAAAAACAGCTACAATTGCTGCTATAATTAGCCATATAACAATAGCGCTTTCGGTATAATATTTTGAAATAAAATAACCTGCAATTATTGAAAAAAGAACGCCTCCAATAAATCCTTCGATTGTTTTTTTTGGTGAAATCTTTTCATATAATTTATGTTTTCCAATTGATTTTCCGACAATATAGGCAAATGTGTCATTTGTCCAAATTAATATAAAAATACCTATTATGATTTGAGGATTGAATCCGTCTTTTCCAAAAGGAATTTTTGATATTAAAAGAAACGGAAGTATAACATAACCAAGCAAATAGATATATTTTGACAATGATGTTATTTGGGTAACTTTGTTATCAAACAAAAAGAACAAACATTTTATTGTAACAATTAGCGTGA
>CAIJXW010000134.1 GCA_903824755.1 uncultured Bacteroidota bacterium
CTGCAATTCCGCCTCCAATTTGAAAAAAACCAACTCCATTTGTGCTATTTTTTGGATACCAATCGGCTAGAAAAGTCATATATTCAATCCCAGATTTCATGGTAGAAGCTTTCAATTCTCCTTTGATTACATAGGATGCAAAAATATTTCCCATTGTGCTGTCTTCCCAACCAGGAACAACAATTGGCAAATTCTTTTCGGCAGCGGCATACATCCAACTGTCTTTTAAATCTATTTCATAATATTCTTCTAATACTCCTGATAAAAGCATTTTATACATAAATTCATGCGGAAAATAGCGTTCTCCTTTATCATCGGCATCTTTCCAAATTTTGAAAATATGCTGTTGCAATCTTCGGAACGCTTCATGCTCAGGAATACAAGTATCGGTTACTCTATTGAGGCCTCTTTCCATCAAGTCCCACTCTTCTTGCGGAGTCAAATCTCTATAATTTGGCACTCTTTCATAGTGAGAATGGGCAACAAGATTCATGATGTCTTCTTCTAAATTTGCTCCAGTACAAGAAATTATTTGTACTTTATCTCTACGAATTATTTCAGCAAAAATCTTCCCTATTTCGGCGGTACTCATTGCTCCTGCAAGAGTCACCATCATTTTGGCTCCGTTTTCTAGTTGTTGTTCGTATGCTTTTGCGGCATCTACAACAGTAGCAGAATTGAAGTGCAAGTAGTACTTTTCGATAAATTGACTTATAGGTCCTTTACTCATTTGATTGATTTTTGCTGTTGCTATTTGAAGGTTCAAAAAAAAGATTTTTTATTGTAATTTCAAATGGTTTAATTGTTTTTTTTTATTTATTTTTATCGTAACCAAGAATTTTAAGTACATCTTCAGAAGTTTGTTGTTCCGAAAAAACTTCGGTAGCCAAAATCCCATTTTCATCTCTATCAATTAGAATATGTCGTGGCTGCGGAATCAAGCAATGGTGCAAACCGCCGTATCCTCCGATAGTTTCTTGATAGGCTCCTGTATTGAAAAAACCAATATACAGGGGTTTCTCTTTGTTGTATTTTGGCAAATATATAGCATTCATATTTTGCTCAGAATTATAATAATCATCACTATCACAAGTCATTCCGCCTAATAAAACCCTTTCATAAGTTTCATTCCATCGATTGACAGCCAACATGACAAAACGTTTGTTTATGGCCCATGTGTCTGGTAACGTGGTAATAAATGAGGAGTCGATCATGTTCCATTTTTCTCTGTCATTTTGTTGTTTTTGATACAATACCTGATAGATTGCACCACCACTTTCGCCCACAGTAAACGATCCAAATTCGGTAAAAATATTAGGAACCGCTACTTCGGCTTCTTCGCAAGCAATTTTTATTTGATTGATAATTTCGTCAATCATATATTGGTAATCATATTCAAACGCCAATGAATTTTTGATAGGAAATCCGCCACCAATATTTAGACTATCTAATGTATCACATTCTTTTTTTAGTGCTACATATACTTTGATACATTTCACTAATTCATTCCAATAATAGGCATTATCATTAATTCCAGTGTTGATGAAAAAGTGCAACATTTTTAATTCGAGCTTCTTGTTGTCTTGAATTTGTTTTTTATAAAAAGGGACAATATTTTTATATCCAATTCCAAGTCTGGAGGTATAAAACTCAAATTTAGGTTCTTCTTCGGCTGCAATTCTAATTCCTATTTTGAATTTTCCTTTAATTTTGGCTTGTAGTAGATCTAATTCTTCAAAGTTATCAATAATCGGAATTGTGTTTTTGTGACCATTATTGATAATTCTAGTAATATTTTCGATATATTGATCCCGTTTAAAGCCATTACAAATCACATAAGTACTCTTATTTATTTTTCCTGACTGCATCAAATTTTCAACAATATTGATATCAAACGCCGATGAGGTTTCAATATGAATATTGTTTTTGAACGCTTCGTTCATGATATATTCAAAGTGGGAACTTTTCGTGCAATAGCAATAATAATATTTACCATCATATTTATTCTTCTCCATTGCATTTCGAAACCAACCTTTGGCTCTGTTTATGTTATTAGAAATTTGAGGTAAATAGGTAAATTTGAGGGGTGTTCCATACTCTTCAACCAATTTCATCAAGTCGATATTGTGAAATTGAAGATTATCTTTATTGAGCGAGAATTCTTCCTGCGGGAAATAATAAGTTTGATTTATTAAATCGAAATATTTTGTATTCATTTGATTATCAAGAATTTAGTTTAAATGTAATTGAAATAATTAACTTAAACTAATTTTCAAACCCTTATATTTGCATATATGATTTGCAATTTTTCACGATAACTCAAGGAAGGTTGATATAAATCAAAACAAAATAAACTTTTCAGACCAAGAAAATGCTTCCATAATCCATTTTTATCATTTTTGGATTCGGATTTCTTGAAAGAAAAAAAACTATTTTTTTGTTGTCGATTCATTTTGGCAAATGTAAAAAATAATATTTCTGAATTGCAATCCTTTTTTATAAAAAATTTTAAGATTTATAGTCTTCAAATGCTTTCATAATCATCTCGTTATCAGCATTTTGATTAAAAATAGCACTTCCGATACCATTTATTAATGTAAATTTTACTGATCCGTATTCATTTTTTTTGTCATGAATTAGCAAATTTAAGATGCCTTCAACATCTTTTTTATCAAAAATCACGGTTTCAAAGATAGCATTTATTGTTTTTTTTATTTCAAAATAATCCGAGTTTGAAAGTAGTTTTTTATTTTTTGAAATATGACTTTCTAAAATCATACCAATAGCAATTGCTTCGCCATGAAGAAGATTATTTTTTGATGTATTTTCTAAAAAATAACTTTCTATTGCATGTCCTAAAGTATGTCCAAAATTTAATATTTTCCGAATTCCTTTTTCGTTGGGGTCTTCCATTACAATTGTGTTTTTTATCACAACCGATTGATATATTAAATTCTCAAGAACATCAAAATTTTGTTTGCTCAAATCAAGAAATAAATTCCAATAATTGCGATCATAAATCAACCCGTGTTTGAGCATTTCTGCCAGTCCAGAACGCATTTCATTTGGCGGAAGCGTTTCTAGAAACCGAACATCAATAAGCACCATTTCGGGAACATTAAATACACCGATTTGATTTTTTATTGTCCCTAAATCGATTCCTGTTTTTCCGCCTACAGCGGCATCAACCATTGCCAGTAGGGAAGTGGGAATGTTTATAAAATCAATTCCACGTTTGAATGTTGCGGCTATAAATCCACCTAAATCCGAAACCACACCTCCACCTAGATTCAGGATAATACTTTTTCTGTCGGCACCTAATTCGGTCAAAACATTCCAAATTTCGGTGCAAGTTTCAATGTTTTTATGGGTTTCTCCTGCTTCAAATTCTATAATTTCGATGGGTGATTCTGTCTCAATGTGTGACAAAAAAAGCGAAGAACAAAGATCGTTAGTATTAGAATCTACTAACAAAAAAAGCGTAGAATAGTTGTTTTTTGCCAACAAAGAATTTAGCTCTTTATAGCCATTTTCGTTAAAATAAATCGAATAACCGTTAGCCTGAATTCCTGTCATTGTGCCTGAATTGTTTGGATAAGCAAAATAAGGTATTTTTGATTAATAATCGGTATTGATTATTAAATATTATTTTTTTTATTAACAGAAGTCCGAATTTGAAATATTGGTTTCTCGAAGCATATGTTGTTTACTTTATAACATATTTATCAAAGTGCCACACGAAAGGATTCGTGCGGGAGCGGGGTTTTATTATATTTTTCATATTATTTTGTGCTTTTATTTTCGAAATCTTTTTTAAAATAATAGTATATTCTAAGAGGTAATATAATTAATCCAAACGGAATTAAAAAAAACATTACTGTATAAAAAGCCCAACCTGAATTAATATAGTTTTCCATTTCTAAAAAATATAGAAACAAACCATAAATAATCAATATTATAAATGATTTAAAAAAATAATTTACAAATTTTCGTTTACTATCTGGCTTTCCTTCTATAAAGTAAACTAATAATAAAATTAAAATTGGTAGTAAAATAGTATAAAAATAAAACATAATTATTCTTTCTTTTGAGGTTCAACAACTTTTTCTTCTTTTTTCGTAACGTCACCGTTAAGGTACTTAGAAATATTATTTAGCACTTCATTCCATGACTTCTTTTGTTCGCTTCTGGAAAAACCTTCTGGTGCCAATCCCATGTCTACTTCTGATTTACTGTCAATTGAAAAAGTAATACTTCCCCTGCTCCCGCACGAATCCTTTCGTGTGGCTTATAAGGTTATACATCAAAAAACCTAAAAACTATTACATCGTCAATCAGTCCTTTTTCCCCCGCTCCCGCACGAATCCTTTCGTGTGGGAGCGGGGGTTTAATACACCCGGCTATCTGTTAAGCTTTTCCTATACTTTTCAAAATAAATACTTGAACGAACATTATTACAAATAACAAAATAATATAGGCAAAAAATAATAAATTACCTTTCCAAACACTATAATTCTTATCTTGAAAATAAATATGAATTTGATTTATTCTTTTGTTTCTAATAAAATAGAAATAGTTAAATAGTGTCCCTAAAACTAACAATAAAATAGGTGTAAACTTTGTACTTAAATTTAGCTCTATTTTAAAATATTTTAATGGAACTGCCAGTAAAGCTAAATGGAACATCTCAAAAATAGTTGCGAGTGAAATAAAAGCCCAATTTAATGAGACAGACTTTTGTTCAGCAATTGCAA
>CAIJXW010000135.1 GCA_903824755.1 uncultured Bacteroidota bacterium
CCTATCTAGTAAAAGAATTTTGGCTAAATGAAATGATTTATGATATTGTCTATCAAGACAATAACGGAATAATAAAATGTATAAATGACACTAAAGAAAAACTTATTTTTCAAAAATTAGATCACCAAATAAATAGTTTTTTTGCAAATACTTCCATCGGCAAAAAGTCGCTTAAAAATATTAATTCTGTTTTCTTTTCTGTCTATCTTCCAACAAAGACAATTTCAATTCCTACAATTTTTGATTTCATTAGCTCTAATAATTTCCAGATTTTAGTCTCCTTTAGTAATGAAATAACACCTACTATTTTTGTTCCGCCGCCAAAATTTATTTAATTTTTTTTAGTTTTATAAATGGTTTTGTTGTTTCATTCGAAGCAATACTAACCCTATGTAATATATTTATAAATAAATTTAATAAAACCCGATGAAATATACAATAGTATTATTTATTGTTATAGCTCTATTTTCGCACAAAATTGAAGCACAAACGCAACAAGATTCAACAAATCAATTGAAGGCAGTAATTATAAAAGCACGAAAAAAATCACTAAAAGAAAAAGCGGAATATAAACGACATGGACAAACTGCCGAAGTATTGACAGCAGAGGAATTGAACCGAAATAATCCATCGTTTTTAGAACAAAGTTTAGGAATGATGGCTGGGGTTCAAGTGGACAAAAGAACCCAATTGGGCGGACAGCGAATAGTCATTAGAGGATATGGAAATGATCAAAAATTTAATAATTGGGGTATAAAAGTCTATTTTAATCAATTTCCTTTGACAAATGCCGAAGGAGTTACGATTCTGGACGATGTTGATTTTTCGGTTGTAGATAATATAGAAGTGATAAAAGGGCCAGCATCAACAATGTATGGAGCTGGAGTAGGTGGAGTTGTTCGGTTTTATTTGAAAAATTCGGAGGAAATCGGAACTACAATAAGTCAGAATATCGCTTCAGGCTCGTTTGGTTTGCTGCAAACAAACACTCGACTGGATTATGTTACCGAAAGTGCTTCTATGTTTCTAAATTATGGACACCTTCAATCTGATGGATATCGCCCTAATGGAGAAAGTTTGAAGAATTTTTTGACCTACAAAGGCGACTTTAAATTTTCTGAAAAACAAACGGTTTCGGTTTTTATGAGTCATAATTTTTCGCACGAAGGCATTTCGGGGCAAATTCCATATTCCTACTATTATGCAAATCAAGATCCTGGAAACAATGCTTACATCAGTAAAAAGGCTCATTTAGATATGCAATCAACCCGTTTTGGAGTTTCAAATAACTTCAAATTTTCTAAATCGTTTAGCAATTCTACCGTGTTTTTTTATTCGGGTACAGAAACCGAAAGGGTTGTAGCTGGAGCTTATGAACAATCCAGCTCTCCTAATTATGGAATACGATCTGTTTTTACAAAATCAAACGATATCAAACCGTCAATTGAAAATGTTTTGAATATTGGGACAGAAATTCAACAAACCAAATCGCTGATTTCAAATTTCAGGTTTAAAAACACTGACGAATCAAACCCAACATTGGTTAGCCCAATAGCCAGTGGTGCCTATTATAAATACACTACAAATCAACAATCTGTTTTTATTCACGACAAAATAAATTTCAAAAAAATAAATTTATCGGTTATTGCTGGTATTAGTGCCAATCACATTGATTATAATCGACTAGATCTATTGGCTTTGCCTGGATTAATTGCTGGAAATACCCTAAATACTTCCTTTGATAAGTCGTTTAAAACGTCTATAAATCCTCATATTGCTTTGCAAAAAACATATAAAGATCAAATTTTTAATCTTACATATTCGGAAGGATATAATGCTCCAACTGCTTCCACATCATTTATTTCGGCTTTGAATAAAACAAATGATAATTTGGTTCCAGAAAAAGCAAAAATGGTAGAGGTTTCGGCTCAAGGGTTGTTGTTTAAAACTTGTTTTGACTATCAAGTATCGTTATTCAATATGAATATTGACAATAAACTAACTCAATTGAGTGGGTTGAATCCAGCTGGAGGGAGCTATAATTATACTGCTAATACTGGAAATCAATTAAATAGGGGTTTGGAAGTCAATATGGGATATGTTTATGAAACAAAATTAAATCCTATTTTGTCTAAAGTGACCTCGTTTTTGAATTTTTCTTTTTATGATTTCAAATACACTAATTTTTCTACAAGAGTGGGCGGAGTTTTGACCGATTTTTCTAACAAAACAGTTGTTGGAGTTCCAGCCAAAAAATATTCTGCGGGGATAGATTTCGTATCGCCAACAGGAATTTATTTGAACACAACCTATAATTATTTAAGCAATGTGTATTCGGATTTTGCTAACACGAATTTAGTTAAAGGTTTTGGTTTGTTTAATGCAAAATTAGGGTATCGAATAGCCACAAAAAACAAAAAATACAGTATAGATTTATTTGCGGCGGGAAATAATTTGACAAACCAAACCAATTATACTTTTCTGTTTTTGGGAGGAAATATTAATGATACTGATCCAGGAAATAATTTCCCAACAGGAATGGCTGCCGATGTAAATCCAGGCTCAAGTAAAGCCTATTTTTGGTCAGGCTTGAACTTTAAGTATCATTTTTAAAGCCATTTTTTTATAAAAAGGCCACTGTTTATTGGATTTTATATAAAGAAAATTAGGAAGATTGTTTGCAAATCAAAATAAAAGGAGTATTTTTGCACCCAATTTAACAATAAAAAAATATTTTTTATGAATCATTATGAAACTGTTTTCATTTTAAATCCCGTTTTATCTGAAGTTCAGGTAAAGGAAACAGTAAGCAAATTTGAAGATTTTCTTACAAGCAGAGGAGCAGAAATGGTATCTAAAGAGGATTGGGGTCTGAAAAAAATGGCCTATGAAATCCAACACAAAAAAAGTGGTTTTTATCACTTATTCGAATTCAAAGTAGCAGGAGAAGTTCTTATTGCTTTTGAAACTGAATTTAGACGTGACGAGAGAGTTATGCGTTTTCTAACAGTAAGTTTAGACAAACATGCAATCTCTTGGGCTGAGAGAAGAAGAACAAAACTAAAAGCATCAAAAGCGTAATCATTATGTCAACATTACAACAATCAGCTTCAGGAAAAAAAGATGGGGATATCAGATATCTTACACCTTTAAATATAGAAACAAACAAAACTAAAAAGTATTGTCGTTTCAAAAAATCTGGTATCAAATATATTGATTATAAAGATGCCGATTTTTTATTGAAATTTGTTAACGAACAAGGAAAAATTCTTCCTCGTCGTTTGACTGGAACATCATTGAAATATCAAAGAAAAGTGTCTGTTGCCGTAAAAAGAGCACGTCACTTAGCATTAATGCCATATGTGGCTGATTTACTAAAATAATAAAGAAGCGAAATTATGGAACTTATACTTAAAAAAGACGTACAAAATTTAGGCTTTAAAGATGATGTTGTTGTGGTAAAAAACGGTTACGGACGTAACTTTCTAATTCCTCAAGGACATGCTCAATTAGCAACTGCTTCTGCAAAGAAAGTATTAGCTGAAAACCTAAAACAAAGAGCTCACAAAGAAGCTAAAGTAGTTAATGATGCAAAAGCAATTGCTGAAGCATTGAAAGCTATGGAGATAAAAATTACTGCAAAAGCAGGTGGAGAAAAATTATTTGGTTCAATCACAAATATTGATATCGCTGAAGCTTTAGCAAAAGGAGGTCAAGAAATTGACAGAAAATTCATTACTAGCGGTATCGTTAAAAGAACTGGAAAATATTCTGCAACAGTTCGTTTGCACCGTGATGTTATCGTAGAATTAGCTTATGAAATTGTTGCTGAAAAAGCATAATTTCTAAATTAGAATATTAGAATCCCGATGTAAATCGGGATTTTTTTGTTTGATGTCATTGCGAGTTACTAGGCAATCTCATCTAAAAATTTTATATATTAACTAAAATTAGGAACGGATTACTTCGTTCCTCTAATGATATGAAATACTCCAGATTAACCAAAGAACAATTTGACGAATTGCATACGGAATTTATAAACTTCCTTGCTACTCAGGCTATTGACAAAGCAGAATGGGATAAAATAAAAATTAATACTCCAGAAATTGCCGAACAAGAACTCGATGTTTTTTCGGATTTAATTTGGGAAGGAGTTTTGAGTAGAGCAGAATATTTGGAACATTTTTCAAAAAACTATATTTTTCTATTTCATTGCTTTGATTCAAATGTAAAATCAATTGTTTTAAAATCATTAAATTCGGAAATAGATTTTCTAACAAAACCAGGATTACAGTGGCTTAGCGATAATATGTTTACGGATAACATTGAAATGAAAATTGGAAAAAAAGATTATTCTGAAGAACGAAATAGTGCTATTTTTGAATTGATTCAACAAGGTGCTTTTTTGAGTGATGGTCAATTATTCAAACAAATAAATTCTATTATTGAGTCTTAAATTTTCAGAATAACTTCGGGTTCATAAATTAAACTTTGTAACTTTGAGCCTATGTAACTTTGTCACTTTGTTAAATGGATATTCAAAATACGATATCACAATTACGAGAAGAACTAAACCAACACAATTATAACTATTATGTGTTGGACAAACCTGTTATTTCTGATTATGAATTTGATCAAAAACTAAAGCAATTACAGGATTTGGAATCACAATATCCTGAATTTTTTGATGAAAATTCCCCAACTCAACGCGTAGGTGGCACAGTCACAAAAAACTTCAAAACCGTTGTGCATGAACAAAGAATGTATTCATTAGATAATTCCTACTCCAAAGAAGAATTAGCAGATTGGGAAAACCGTATTCGGAAATTAGTAGGAAATATCCCTTTAGAATATACATGTGAACTGAAATATGACGGTGCATCAATAAGTATTACCTATGAAAACGGAAAATTAGTACGAGCCGTAACTCGTGGAGACGGGATTCAGGGCGATGATGTGACCAATAATATTAAAACTATAAAATCAATTCCTTTACAATTAAAAGGTAATTTCCCAGATAAATTTGATGTTCGTGGCGAAATAATTTTGCCATTTGCAGGTTTTGAAAAAATGAACGAGGAGCTAATAGAAATAGGGGAGACCCCTTATTCTAACCCTAGAAATACCGCTTCTGGAAGTTTGAAATTGCAAGATAGTGCTGAGGTTGCAAAAAGGCCTTTAGATTGCTTGCTTTACTTTTTGATTGGAAATAAATTACCATTTCATTCTCAATTTGACGGTCTTGAAACAGCTAGAAATTGGGGTTTCAAAGTGCCCAAAGAAGCAAAACTTGCACGTAGTTTAGACCAAGTTTTTCAATTTATTGATTTTTGGGACGAACATCGGCACAAATTGCCTTATGAAACTGACGGAGTCGTAATAAAAGTAAATGATTTTAATCATCAAGAAGAATTAGGTTTTACCGCAAAATCTCCACGTTGGGCAATTGCATATAAGTTTAAATCGGAACAAGTTGCCACTCGTTTAAATTCGATTTCATATCAAGTTGGTCGAACAGGAGCTATAACGCCCGTTGCAAATTTGGAGCCTGTTCAATTGGCAGGAACTATAGTGAAAAGAGCCTCGTTGCACAATGCAGACCAGATTGAAAAATTAGATATTCGGATTGGTGATACCGTTTTTGTAGAAAAAGGCGGAGAAATCATTCCTAAAATTATTGCAGTCGATTTGTCAAAAAGGTTGGATACTTCTATACCTACAAAATACATCTCCAACTGCCCGGAATGCAACACAGAATTAGTTCGTAGTGCGGGCGAAGCAAATCATTATTGTCCGAATTTTTATGAGTGTCCACCACAAATTATTGGCAGAATTCAGCATTTTATTTCTCGAAAAGCGATGGATATTGAAGGATTAGGTGGAGAAACAGTCGCACTTCTTTTTAATAATGGCCTAGTTCAAAATTATGCTGATTTGTATGAATTGTCGGTTAATCAAATTTTGCCTTTGGAACGAATGGCCCAAAAATCGGCCGAAAATTTAATAAATGGCGTTCAAAATTCAAAAAGTATTCCTTTTGAAAGAGTTTTATATGCCTTAGGGATTCGATATGTAGGCGAAACCGTAGCTAAAAAATTGGCTAAACACTATAAAAATATAGATGCTTTGAGCGAGGCTTCATTAATGGATTTAATTTTGGTTGATGAAATAGGTGAGCGAATAGCCCAAAGCGTAATCGATTTTTTTGATAATCAAGAAAATAAAAGTAGTATTGATAGATTAAAAAAGCAGGGTATTCAATTAGAATTAGTAGAAAAAATAAATCCAAATGCAACCCACAAATTAGCTGGAAAAACATTTGTAGTTTCGGGAGTTTTTTCATTATTTTCCAGAGATGATTTGAAAAATATGATTGAAGATAATGGCGGAAAAGTTGGCAGTTCTATTTCAGCAAAAACAGATTTTGTTATTGCGGGAGACAATATGGGGCCTGCCAAATTAGAAAAGGCAAACCAACTTAGAGTTCCAATTATTTCAGAGAATGATTTTGTAGAAATGTTAAAATAATTTAGACAACAATAATTCTAGAATCGTGTTTTTTTGATTTATTGGCATCAAAATAAAAATCAATTTTGCCTAAATTTATTCCGTAGCAACCCACCTGATTAACTAAAACATCAATTCCATCTATATTTTTTACAACTGTTGGCTTGTCGAGAAATGTATGCGTGTGTCCACCAATAATCAAATCAATATTATTTGTGAGCGAGGCTAACTTTAAATCGGAGATTTTTTCTGGTTCATCTTTATATTTATATCCAAGGTGAGAAAGGCAAATTACCAAATCACAATGTTGCTCCTTTTTCAATATTCTAGTCATGTCTTGAGCCACTTCAATGGGATTGTTATAGACAGTTTCTTTATAGCCTTTTTTATCCACCAACCCAGCAAGTTCGATGCCTAAACCAAATACGCCAACTTTAATTCCGTCTTTAATAAAAATTTTGTACTGATGCACATGACCATTCAACACCGTGTTTTTGAAATCATAATTTGATGAAATAAAATCGAATGTAGCATGAGGTAATTGTGCATATAATCCATCAATTCCGTTGTCAAAATCATGATTTCCAATTGTGGAAGCGTCATATTTCATCATACTCATTAATTTGAACTCTAATTCGCCACCATAATAATTAAAATAAGGAGTTCCCTGAAAAATATCTCCTGCATCAAGCAATAAAACATTTGAATTTTCTTTCCTAATTTCTTCAATCAATTCCGCCCTTCTGGACACGCCGCCCCTATTTGCATTTCGAGGATCTGTCTCTGGAAATGGGTCAATGTGACTATGAACATCATTTGTATGAAGTATTGTTAATTTTTTTATATCGGGCTTTTTAAAGCTTTCAAACGAAAGCCCTAATCCAATCAAAGCTGTACTTGCGGCTGTTTTTTGTATAAAATCTCTTCTTTTCATTATTTTTCTATTGAAATTCGAATGTCATTAATTATGGGGATTATTTTTGTTTCTTTAAAATAATCTATCAGGATATTTCGTAGCTTATAATCTAAATCATAGGTGGCAATTCCTTTTTTGAAAAAATCCATTTTATCGCCACCATTTGACAAATAATCGGAAGTGATGACATAATAAATTTTATCATTTTCGATTGGTTTTCCTTGAATCATAATGTTTTTTGCAACATTATTTGAAATCGTAAAAGTCATTCCCGCAAGTGGGTGTGCTTTTTTTCCAAGAATAAAATAGTTTATAAGTTCTAAAATTTGTTCGGTTTTCAAAGCAACCACTACGGCTTTATTTTCAAAAGGCATAATCTCGAAAGCATTTTTTGCAGTAACATCTCCTTTTGGAATTGCAGTCCGAATACCGCCATTGTTGAGCAAACAAATGTCTATTGTTTTGTTTTCTCTAGTTTTAAATACAGTATTTCCTCTTTGAAATGTAACATCGGCTAATAGATTTCCCATTGGCGTTTGCCAAATCCCAATTTTTTCTATATTTTCTGGAGCAAATGACAAAACAGCATTTAGGTCATGATCAATATTTTCTCTATAAGGCTTTATAAAACTCTCAATTGCAGTTGTTTCTGTATTTTCTTTTAAAACGGTAATCTTTTTTGCTTCAACCCTTGTGACATAATAGTGTTGTTGACTGCAAGCAATTATTAAAAAAAATGTTAAGATTAAAACAAAATTTTTCTTAACATTGGTATTCTTTATTAGATTTACCATCTGTAATGCGACTTATTTAATTAAATTTGTAATTCAAGTAAAAGTACTATGTTTTTAAATTACATCAAGAGTTTTATAGCAAAAAAAATAATAATTAATGGTTTGCGTGACGTAATGGTTACGGGTTCCACCGAAATTATAGAAAAAGTAGGCATTATTATTGACGAAAGTTATTTTAAAGACCGAGAGTCATTAGTGAATGAACTAATTAAAAATGATGTATTAGAATCTAATATTCAAATATTAGTATATAAAGATAGAATCAAAAGAAAAGAAGTTTTTGATTATTCTGTTTTTAGTATAAAAAATCTAACTTGGATAGGTACTTTTAATAAACGAGAGGTAAATGATTTTATTGCGACTAAATTTGATTTGCTTATCAATTATTATGACGTTGAAAAAGTACCTTTGTTGTTAGCTTCGCATCAATCTAAGGCCAATTTCAAGGTAGGCTTTTCTTCGATAGATAGAAGATTAAATCATTTTACAATAACTACAAATGCTGAAAATCATATAGTGTTTGTCGAAGAATTATTTAAGTATCTAATAATTTTAAATAAATTTTAAATCAAATATGAAATCATTAATTGGAACCGGTGTAGCATTAGTTACGCCCTTTAAGAAAGATTTTTCTGTCGATGTTGAGGCTTTAAAAAAAATAGTAAATTATCAAATTGATAATGGAATTTCATATCTAGTAGTTCTTGGAACCACAGCCGAAAGTGCAACACTTTCTCAAGAAGAAAAAGAGATTGTTATTCAAACAGTAATAGAAGCAAACAAGGGTAGATTGCCTTTGGTTTTGGGAGTTGGAGGAAATAACACATCAAAGGTAGTAGAAGAATTGAAAACACGTGACTTTTCTAATTTTGATGCTATTTTGTCCGTTTCTCCCTACTATAACAAGCCAACTCAAGAAGGGGTTTATCAGCATTTTAAAGCTATTTCGGAAGCTTCGCCAATTCCAATTATTTTATATAATGTTCCTGGAAGAACCGCCAGCAATATGTTGCCTTCAACCGTAATTAGATTGGCAAATGATTTTTCAAATATCATTGCAATAAAAGAAGCTGCTGGCGATATTGTTCAAGCCATGAAAATAATCGAGCATAAACCAAAAGATTTTCTTGTAATTTCTGGTGATGATATGATAGCTTTACCAATGGTTTTAGCAGGTGGAAGTGGCGTTATTTCTGTTATAGGTCAAGGGTTTCCGAAAGAATTTTCAAAATTAATTCAGTATGGATTAGACCGAAATGTCGATGAGGCCTATAAATTGCATTATCAATTGGCAGAAAGTATTGATTTGATTTTTGAGCAAGGAAACCCTGGCGGAATAAAAGAAGTACTGAAAACACTAGAGTTGTCAACAAATGTAATGCGATTACCATTAGTGAATGTCAGTGATGATTTAGCAAAAAGATTAAACGCAATAACGAAGAAAATCAGTAAATTATAACCAATAAAATATATTTTGTAATCGCTAAATTAATGCCTAAATTTGCATTTCGTTTTTTAGCGTCATAAAAGTTAAAAAACTAGAACAACTAAACAGAAAATGAGAAATTTTTTATTTATAATTATACTCGCATTAGCATTAACGTCTTGTAACGAATATCAAAAAGCACTCAAAAAAGAGGATGTTTCCGTTAAATTTGACGTTGCTAAAAAGCAATATGAAAAGGGTAAGTATTCAAAAGCAATTCGTCTTTTTGAGCAATTAGCTCCACAATTTCGTGGCCAACCTCAAGCAGAAAAAATGTTTTATATGTTTAGTCAATCTTATTATAAAACAAAACAATATTATCTTTCAGGATACCAATTTGAGAGTTTTGTAGCAGGTTATCCAAAAAGTGAAAACGCAGAAGAAGCTGCTTTTTTAGGAGCAAAAAGTTATTCGATGCTTTCGCCAGTTTATAGTTTAGACCAAACAGATACAAATAAATCAATTGATAAAATGCAAGATTTTATCGATATTTATCCAAACTCTAGCTACCTTGCAGAAGCAAATGTTATTTTGAAAGGATTGAGAGAAAAATTAGAAAAAAAGGCATTCGAAAACGCCAAACAATATAATTCGATTTCCGATTATCAATCCGCTTTAGTTGCTTTTGATAATTTTATTCTCGATTTTCCAGGAACACCATTCAAAGAAAAAGCATTGTTTTATAAATTTGATTCGGCCTATGAGTTAGCAATTAATAGCGTTCCGTCAAAAAAACAAGAACGATTAGCAAATGCAAAAGTAGCTTACTCAAATTTATTAAAATTTAATGCAAATACAGAATTTAAACTGAAAGCCGATGTAATGTTGGCATTAATAGAAAAGAATTTAGAACAATATTCTAATAAATAAGAAAGAAATGGATTTAAAGAAAACAAATGCTCCAGTTAACACAATTACTTATAACAAAAGTATAATTGAGGAGCCTACAGGAAATGTTTATGAAGCTATAACAATTATGGCGAAGAGAGCAAACCAAATTAATTCTGAAATTAAAAAAGAATTAACCGAAAAACTAGAAGAGTTTGCTACCTATAATGATAGTTTGGAAGAAGTGTTCGAAAACAAAGAACAAATAGAAGTTTCAAAATTCTATGAAAAACTACCAAAACCACATGCACTTGCAGTTCAAGAATGGCTAGATGGTAAAATATACCATAGAGACGCAAACCAATAATCAGAAAAATGTCTGTTTTAAGCGGCAAAAAAATAATACTAGGAATTTCTGGTGGAATTGCTGCCTATAAAACAGCTGCGTTAGTTCGTCTTTTTATAAAAGCGGGTGCTCATGTCCAAGTGATTATGACACCTGCTTCTAAAGATTTTGTTACCCCCCTAACTTTATCTACCCTCTCAAAAAACCCGGTTTATTCCTCTTTTTTTAAAGAAGAAACCCCAGAATTATCCGAAAATCTTCAGTGGAATAATCATGTAGATTTAGCACTTTGGGCTGATATTATGGTTATCGCTCCTGCTACCGCCAATACTCTTTCTAAAATGGCGACAGGAAATTGTGATAATCTTTTAATCGCCACTTATCTCTCTGCAAAATGTCCCGTATATTATGCTCCTGCCATGGATTTAGATATGCACAAACATGCTTCTACAGTTGCAAGTTTTGATAAATTAAAGAGTTTCGGCAACACAATTATACCATCGGAAGTTGGAGAATTAGCAAGTGGGCTTTCGGGAGAAGGTAGAATGGCCGAACCTGAAAATATCATCTCTTTTATTGAAAAAGATTTAGAAGTAAAACTACCACTAAAAGGAAAAAAAATTCTAGTTACAGCTGGGCCAACTCACGAATCAATTGATCCAGTTCGGTTTATCGGAAATCATTCCTCTGGAAAAATGGGTTTTGATATTGCAAATGCTGCCGCCAATTTGGGCGCCACAGTATTTTTAGTTTCTGGGCCAACACATCTAAATTTATCAAATAATTTAATAGAAATAATAAGAGTAGAATCGGCTCAAGAAATGTTAGTTGCATGTGAAAAGTATTTTGAAAAATCCGATGTTTTTATTGCTGCTGCTGCCGTTGCAGATTATCGCCCAGTTTCTGTAGCTTCTCAAAAAATAAAAAAGAAAGATTCTCGTTTATCTATTGAATTAGAAGCTACTCAGGATATTTTGGCTACCTTGGGGAACGCCAAGAAAAATCAATTTGTTATAGGATTTGCTCTCGAAACAGAAAATGAAATTGAAAATGCGAAGTTGAAAATTGAGAAAAAAAACCTAGATTTGATTGTTCTTAATTCAATGAATGATCAAGGTGCTGGTTTTGGAAAACCAACCAATAAAGTTACTTTTATAGATAGTAATTTGAAAGTAGAACAAATGAAATTAAAATCTAAAGAAGATGTTGCAATAGATATTTTAAACAAAGTAATAGCTCATTATTATGCATAAACTATATATATTATTCCTTCTTAGTTTTGGATATATTCAGTCTCAAGAACTAAATTGTACGGTAACCGTAAATTCGGATCAATTGGGGCAAACCAATAAACAGATTTTCAAAACTCTAGAAAAATCCATTAGTGAATTTGTGAACAAAACAGACTGGACAGGAGAAATTTATAAGCAAAATGAAAAAATAAATTGCTCCATGTTTATTACTATTTCAGCCTATTCTTCGGATCAATTTTCGGGCACTATTCAGGTTCAATCCTCTAGGCCTAGTTATAATTCGACCTATTCAACACCAATTTTGAATTTGAATGATAAGGATTTTAGTTTTAGATATACAGAATTTGAAAACTTTAATTTTAACCCAAATAGTTTTGATTCCAATTTACTTTCCGTAGTCGCTTTCTATAGTTATATGATTATTGGTTCAGATGCGGATACTTTTTCATTGAAGGGCGGGAGCAAATACCTCCAAATTGCTCAAGACATTGCCAACACAGCGAATCAAGGCAGTTATAAAGGCTGGAGTCAAACAGATGGCGATCAAAACCGTTATTTTTTGATAAATGATATGATGTCAAATACCTTTTCTCCCTATCGAGAAGCATTATATGAATATCATTTTGATGGATTAGATATGATGAGCAAAGACCAAAAACTAGCCAAAAGCAATATAAAAAAGGCAATAGAAACCTTGAGTAAGATTCATTCAGTTCGTCCAAACTCCTATTTAATGCGTATTTTTTTTGATGCTAAATCGGACGAAATTGTATCTGTTTTTTCGGGTGGGCCTTATGTAGGTATTAATGAATTAGTTCAAAAACTAAATACAATCTTTCTAATGAATTCTAGCAAATGGGCTGGTATTAGAGAATAAAAACATTTTTTATTATTTTTAGTTCAAAAAATCAAAATGCTAACCTCACTTTCTATCACAAATTTTGCATTAATCGAAAAATTGGAAATTAATTTTTCCAATGGGTTTTCAATTATTACAGGTGAGACTGGAGCGGGAAAGTCAATATTGTTAGGCGCTTTAGGTTTAGTTTTAGGAAAAAGAGCTGACCTTTCGTCTCTTAAAAATAAAGAAGAAAAATGTGTGGTCGAAGCACATTTTGAAATTTCGAACTATAATTTGCAGTCCTTTTTTGAAGTTAATAATCTCGATTTTGAAGAAGAAACAATTATTCGAAGAGAAATTTTAGCATCAGGAAAGTCAAGAGCATTCATTAATGATAGCCCTGTTAATCTTCAAGAACTCCAAGAACTTGGTTTAATATTAATTGATGTTCACTCACAACATCAAACGCAAGAGTTATCCGAAGAAAATTTCCAATTTCAAATAATTGATTCGGTTGCTGAAACTAGAAATGATATTGGAAATTATAATAAATTATATAGCGAATACAAAAAAAACAATCTTCAAATTTCTAGTCTAAAAAGCGAATTTTTTTCTGTCCAAAAAGAGCAAGATTATACTACTTTTTTGCTTGAAGAACTATTGGCGGCCAAGTTAAAAATTGGCGAGCAACAAGAATTAGAATCGGTTTATGAAAAATTAAATAATGTTGAATACATTCGAGAAAACATAGACAAATCGTTACTTTTGGCAAATGAAGAACAATTTGGAATTCTTCAAAACTTTAAAGAAATTAAAATTGCTTTACAAAAGACGGCAACTTTCTCGTCAGAATTTCAAACCATTTTTGAACGGTTAACTAGCGTTTCTATCGAATTTGATGATGTTATAAAAGAGTTAGAACAAGTTTCTGAAAACCTAAATGTAGATCCTGAACAATTAGAGTTTGCCAATCAAAAATTGCAAACTATTTATAATTTACAAAAAAAACACCAAGTGAGTACAATTGAAGAATTGCTTTTGATCCAAGAAGAATTGGACTCAAAAGTAATATCTGTTGTTTCATTAGATTTTGAAATAAAGAAAATCGAAAGCCTTCAGGCGGAATTAGTTTCAAAATTAGACACTGTTGCAAAAACCATTTCAGAAAAAAGAATAGCTGCAGTACCCGTTTTAATTCAAAAATGGACAGCAATATTAGTTCAATTGGGCATGCCAAATGTTCGATTTGATATTCAGATAAAAGCAACCGATAAGTATTTTGACAACGGAAAAGACGAATTACTATTTCTTTTTTCTGCCAATAAAGGAACCGATTTTGGGGTATTGAAAAAAGTAGCCTCAGGAGGAGAGCTATCTCGAATAATGTTAGCAACCAAAGCGATTTTGGCAGAATATTCAAAGCTTCCTACTATCATTTTTGACGAAATTGACACAGGTGTTTCTGGCGAAGTTGCTAATCAAATGGGTGATATCATGAAAAATATGAGCCACAATATGCAGGTTTTTGCCATTACACATTTGCCACAAATTGCTGCCAAAGGAAAAACTCATTTCAAAGTTTTAAAATCCACAATAGGCGAACAAACTTTTTCGGAATTAAAACAATTAACAAACGAAGAAAGAATTATAGAGATAGCTCAAATGTTATCAGGTTCGGCGCTTTCAGATTCTGCCATAAATCACGCTAAATCCTTGTTGAATTAAAGATTTGCCTTATATTTGTTGTCGAAAATCGGTAACAATACCATCAATATAAATACAAAAAAAATGATTATAGAACCAAGAATGAGAGGATTTATTTGTTTGACTGCACATCCAAAAGGTTGTGAGCAAAACGTAATTAACCAAATTAACTATGTAAAATCAAAAGGAGCTATAAATGGTCCAAAAAGAGTTTTAGTAATTGGAGCTTCAACAGGTTTTGGACTTGCTTCAAGAATAACTAGTGCTTTTGGTTCAGGGGCTTCTACTATTGGCGTATTTTTTGAAAAGCCACCAACAGAAGGAAAAACCGCTTCTCCAGGTTGGTATAACTCAGCAGCTTTTGAGAAAATAGCTCATGAATCGGGGTTATACGCAAAGAGTATTAACGGCGATGCGTTTTCAAATGAAATAAAACGAGCAACACTCGATTTGATAAAAAAGGATTTAGGACAAATTGATTTGGTAATATATAGTTTGGCTTCTCCAGTACGTGTTAATCCCAATACAGGAATTATGCATCGTTCGGTTTTAAAACCTATTGGAAAAACATTTACAAACAAAACAGTAGATTTTCATACTGGAAATGTGACTGAAGTTTCTATCGAACCTTGCAACGATGACGATATTGAAAATACAGTAGCAGTAATGGGAGGGGAAGATTGGTCAATGTGGATGAACGAATTGAAGCAGGAAAATTTATTAGCAGAAGGAGCTACAACGGTTGCCTATTCTTATATTGGACCTTCATTAACGGAAGCTGTATATAGAAAAGGAACAATTGGTCGTGCAAAAGATCACCTTGAGGCTACTGCATTTTCAATTTCAGAAAGTCTATCTGATCTCCACGGAAAAGCGTATGTTTCTGTCAACAAAGCATTAGTTACTCAGGCTAGTTCTGCAATTCCAGTTATACCATTATATATTTCTTTATTATATAAAATAATGAAACAAGAAGGAATTCATGAAGGTTGCATAGAGCAAATTCAAAGATTATACCAAGAGCGACTTTATACAGGAAAAGAAGTTCCAACAGACAGTGAAGGTAGAATTCGAATTGATGATTGGGAAATGCGTCCAGATGTTCAAGAAAAAGTGGCCCAGTTGTGGGAAATAGCAACGACTGAAAATCTTTCGAGTATTGGTGATCCTGAAGGATATAAAAAAGATTTTTATGCTTTGTTTGGATTTGACATTGAGAATGTTGATTATAAGCTAGATACAAATGAAATAGTTCAAGTTTTAAGTATTAAATAAAATGAAAAATCATCAAATTTTTTAATTTTTTTTA
>CAIJXW010000136.1 GCA_903824755.1 uncultured Bacteroidota bacterium
AAAAAAAAATAAAATGATAATTATCATAAAAATATGTAATTTTATAAAAATATTCTAGTTAAGTAATATGGGCAAATGTGAACAGTGTATTGTTAGAGAATTTAGCTCTCTAAAAGCTCTAAACAAAGATGAATTAGTCAAAATGGCAAATTGTAAGACCTCTTATTCTATAAAGAAGGGGACTCTTATTTTTGAAGAAGGGGAAAACGTAAATGGAATTTATTGTATAAAAGACGGTGTTTGCAAGCTCACAAAACTTAGTCAAAACGGAAAAGATCAGATCATTAAACTTGCAATTAAAGGCGAATTATTGGGGCAAAGATCTATGATTAGTGATGAACCAGTAAATCTGAGTGCTGTTGCTCTTGAAGATATGGAAGTTTGTTTTATTCCAAGAACAGAAATTATGGGTTTTTTCGAAAAAAATAATCAATTTTCGTTGAATGTCATGAAAACTATCTGTAGCGACTTGAAGGATGCAGATGATCATTCAGTTTCAATGGCACAAAAAACTGTTAAAGAAAGATTAGCAGAAAATTTATTATATTTAGATTCTATTTTTGGCGAAAATGAAGACAAATCTCTCCGTATTCAATTGTCTAGAGAAGAACTAGCTGGAATGATTGGGACTGCAACCGAAAGTTGTATAAGATTATTATCTGACTTCAAAAAATTAGATTTAATTGAATTAGATGGAAAAAGAATTATTTTGAAAAATAAAATTAAACTGAAAAAACTATCCGAAGGAAATTATTAATTGTGAATTATATTTAAAAAAATCAACCGCTACTTTTTCGCAATTAACTTTGCTTCTTCCCAAAAAATATCCATTTCTGCAAGAGTCATATCCATCAATGGTTTTCCTAATTCAATAGCCTTGCTTTCTAAATATTGAAATCGATTAATGAATTTTTTGTTAGTTCGCTCTAAAGCATCTTCCGGATTTATGTTTAGAAAACGGGCATAATTGATTATTGAAAATAGAACATCACCAAATTCTGCTTCTATATTATCAAGATTTCCAGCTTGAACTTCTGAATGTAATTCTTGTAATTCCTCCTGCACTTTGTCCCAAACCTGACTCGGTTCTTCCCAATCAAACCCAACCCCTTTTGCCTTATCTTGAATTCTACTTGCTTTTACTAACGCTGGCAAACCTTTTGGAACTCCTTCCAAAACAGATTTTTTTCCCTCTTTTAGTTTGAGTTTTTCCCAGTTTTGCTTTACTTCTTCTTCGTCTTTTACGACAACATCACTATAAATGTGTGGGTGTCTATGGATTAATTTTTCGCAAATTTCGTTGCAAACATCAGCAATGTCAAAATTGTTTGTTTCACTGCCGATTTTTGCATAAAATACAATATGCAAAAGTAAATCGCCCAATTCTTTTTTAACTTCATTCAAATCATTATTTAAAATAGCATCTCCCAGTTCATAAGTTTCTTCGATGGTTAGATGCCGAAGCGATTGAATTGTTTGCTTTTTATCCCAAGGACATTTTTCACGCAAATCGTCCATTATAGTCAATAATCTGTCAAAAGCAATTAGTTGTTCTTTTTTGGAATTCATTGTTTTTTATTTTTAAAAAATAAATCCTGTCAAGAAAAAGCTCAACAGGATATAAGTTCAAGAAATATTGATTAATTATTTGATTTCTTCTTCAAGAACGGGTGCTTCTTTCGAAACTAATCCTTTGGCTTGAAGCATATTATACCAATTAATGATTTTTTTTATATCCGAAGGATAAACCCTATCTTGATCATAGTCTGGTAGTATTTCTAAGAAATATTCGATCAATTTACTATTGTCTTCTTTGTGAGAAATTGCTGGACCATTGTCTTCTTTTACTGCAATATTACGCATTACATCTGATAATAATTTTTCCTCCGTATTGGTATAAATTGAAATCTCTGTCAGCAAACTCACATTGCTTTTTAATCCCACAGTACTTTTTTTTCCATCTATTAAAGACTCGGCTACAAAACCCGTTCTGGTTTGAATTTTTAAAGAAAAGAGTCCTGGTTTTCCTGCAATTGCTAATATTTTATCTAAATTCATTTTTAATAAATGTTTGTTTTTACTGTTTCTATTTTTAATGCTAAAATTATCTTCCTTTTTTATTGCAAAATTTCATTTTATAATCAGGTCTTGATTTACCGTCCATAATATTTTGAAGTTTTTTCTTTATTAATTGTCTCTTTAACGAGGAAATTTTATCTGTAAAAAGAATTCCCTCAATATGATCGTATTCATGCTGAATGACCCTTGCAATTAATCCATCAAAAACTTCAGTTTTAGTATTAAAATTTTCGTCTTGATACTGAATCGTTATTTTTTCATTTCTGTAAACATCTTCTCGAACATCAGGAATACTGAGACAACCTTCATTAAAAACCCATTCATCACCTTCTTCAATTAGCATTTTTGCATTAATGAAAGTTCTTACAAAACCTTTTAGCTGCATTCGCTCGTCATTTGATAGGTCTTCATCTTCAGAGAAAGGCGTTGTGTCAATTACAAATAACCGAATTGGCAAACCTACTTGAGGAGCGGCAAGTCCTACTCCACAGGCGTTATACATGGTTTCATACATATTTGAAATCGTTTCTTTGAGGTTTCTATAATCAGGAGAAATTTCTTCGCCTAACTTTCTCAAAACAGGATCTCCGTATCCAACAATTGGTAAAATCATTTTTCTGATTTAATATTTACATTTTAAAGTGCAAAAATAGTGAAAAAAAACTATTGATTTGCTCAATACTAATTATTAGCAAATATTTAAAACTTTATTACATAACCACCTCTATATCATTTTTCTAGACAAATAATCTTGTAGCATTATTGTCGCCGAAATTTCATCAATCAGTGCTTTGTTTTGCCGTTGTTTTTTATTTAGTCCGCTATCAATCATCGTTTGAAAAGCCATTTTGGAAGTAAAACGCTCATCAACTCGGATTACTGGGATTTCTGGAAATACTTTTTGAAAATTTACAACAAATGCTTCAATAATTTTGGTGCTTTGCGAAGGTTCACCATTCATTTGTTTGGGTTCGCCAATAAGTACTTTTGAAACTTTTTCTTTGCTAAAATAATCCTTTAGGAAATTTATTGTCGTTACTGATGGAATTGTTGTTAATCCTGATGCAATTATTTGTAATTCATCTGTAACAGCAATTCCAGTTCGTTTTTGTCCGTAATCTATAGCGAGAATTCTTGGCATTTTATAAATTTATTACAAATATAAACAAAGAAAAATAACTTTATTGATTACTTGTTTTTTGATAGTTTTAATTCTATAAATATTATAGTAATCTCTATTAAATAAAATAAACTAATAAGTTATCTTTGTCGAAAATCTATCAAAATGAATCATTTAAAGACTATCATAGAACAAGCATGGGAAAATCGTGCTTTGTTACAAGAAAAAACTACAACCGATGCTATTCGAGAGGTTGTTGATTTGCTTGATGCAGGAACATTGCGTGTTGCTGAGCCAAAAGGCGATACTTGGCAAGTGAATGAATGGGTGAAAAAAGCCGTTGTGATGTATTTCCCTATTCAAAAAATGGAAACACTTGAAGCAGGAATTTTCGAATATCACGACAAAATTCCTTTGAAACGAGGATATGCCGAAAAAGGAATTCGAGTGGTTCCAAATGCGGTTGCAAGACATGGGGCCTATATTTCTAAAGGGGTGATTTTGATGCCAAGTTATGTAAATATTGGCGCTTATGTTGACGAAGGAACAATGGTTGACACGTGGGCAACAGTAGGAAGTTGTGCTCAAATTGGTAAAAATGTACATTTGAGTGGTGGTGTTGGAATTGGCGGTGTTCTCGAACCCCTGCAAGCAGCTCCTGTAATTATTGAAGACGGTGCATTTATCGGTTCAAGATGCATTGTTGTTGAGGGCGTTCATGTAGGAAAAGAAGCAGTTTTGGGTGCTAATGTGTGTTTGACTGCCTCTACAAAAATCATAGACGTTACTGGCGAAAACCCTATCGAAATGAAAGGATTTGTTCCTGCACGTTCGGTAGTAATCCCTGGGAGTTATACCAAAAAATTTGCCGCTGGAGAATTTCAAGTGCCTTGTGCATTGATTATTGGAACCCGAAAACCATCAACCGATTTAAAAACGAGTTTGAATGATGCTTTGAGAGAATATGATGTTGCAGTGTAAAAACTAACTATTGTTCTTTTGAATTTTAATCAGTTTAGCATATTTTATATAAGAGAAAAAAGCTTGAATTAATGAAATCGTTAATCCATCAATTCCATTTAGAAACCCTTTCTTAAAAAAATAACATCTAATAAAAGAAACTAATCCATTTAACACTGGCTTAAATGGGTTGATTCTTCTTCCTTGGTCATATAGTTGTTGTGAATGCCATGTTGAATATTGATTTTTTTTAGAAATAATTTGTTCAAGAGATTCCCAGCCATAATGCAAAATATGAACTGAAACTTTTTTTTCGTTTGTAGTAATTATCTTCTGATGCACTATAGAATCAGAAGGACGAGCAGTAATTTTATTGAAAAAACGCACTTTATGATCGGGATACCAACCTGCAAAATCTATGAGTTTATTTCCAAGGAAATTTTTTATCCGAAAACTAAAAGCATCGTAATTTCCTTCTAAATATTTTTTTTTCTTAATAAATTCAAAAGCATCTGTGTCAAGAAATTCATCGGCATCAAGGTTCAGAATCCAATCATTTTTGCAATACGGCAAACCAAATGAACGCTGAGGTCCATCACCAAGAAAAGCTTGAGAAATTACAATCGCTCCTTTTGATTTTGCAATTTCAACTGTTTTGTCTTTACTATTTGAGTCAACAATTATAACTTCATCACAAACTTCGAAAAGTGCATCAACACACTTTCCAATCATTTTTTCTTCGTTAAAAGTAATTACTAACCCGCTAATTGCCATATTTTATATTTATTTGAAACAAAAATATAACTTTTGATGAGATTTTAACGTATTTACAAAAAAACAAAAACAAACGTTCTATAAAATGTATGTATTTTTGCAGTCGAAAAGAATCTTTATTTATGAAAATACTTGTAATTCAGCAAAAAAGAATAGGAGATGTTTTGACAAGCTCCATTTTGTGCAACAATTTGAAGCAGTTTTATCCAAATGCAACAATCGATTATATGTGCTATCCTAATTGTGTAGATGTGGTTTTGGAAAATCCAAATATTGACAACATCATTGTTTTGAGTCATGAGGTTCGGAAGTCGTATTCGAAATTATTTAAATTTATTTTCACTATAAGAGCCAAAAAATATGACACGGTAATTGATGCGTATTGCAAATTAGAAACCAACTTAATAACGCTGTTTTCGGGAGCAAAAAATAAAATTTCATACGATAAAGGGTATTCTAATATTTTCTATAATCAAACCGTGAAACGATTTAAAAATGGAACAAAATCGGAATTAGGACTCGCAATAGACAATAGGCTACTTTTACTGAAACCATTAATTTCTGAAAAAATAATAAACTTTAGACCTAAAATATATTTAACAAAAACTGAAATTGAGGGAGCAAAAGAATTATTAAATAAATTTCAAATAAAATTAGGTGAAAAACCAATCATAATGTTTGGCATTTTAGGAAGTGAATGGTATAAAACGTATCCTTTAGATAAAATGGCTCAAATAATTGATTTTACGGTAGATAAGTTAAATGCCGAAATAGTATTTAATTATATTCCTTCGCAAGAAATTGAAGCTAAAAAACTTCTCGAACTTTGCAACGACAAGTCTAAAGAAAACATTCATTTTAATTTATATGCAAAAGGTTTAAGGTCGTTTTTAGGACTATTGTCGCATTGTGACATGCTCATTGGAAATGAGGGCGGGTCTGTAAATATGGCAAAAGCATTATCGATTCCCACTTTTTCGTTATTTTCCCCATCGGTAGATAAAGAAACTTGGCAAATATTTGAAAATGACAAAGAAAATGTTTCTATTCATTTGAAAGATTTAAAACCCGAAATTTATTCAGAATTTTCTGAAAAACAGATAAAAGCGGATACATTCAAATATTTTGATGAATATCCGTTGGAATTAATTTTGGAAAAATTGGAAGCCTATTTTATAGATTTAGGCTATTTGAAAAACTAGAAGGAATCTATTCCGTTTTCTATTTTAATTATCTTATTTTTTCGATTAAAGCTCCTAATTGCATTGTTTTTTTTCCATATTTCTGGACTAGAATAGCCTCGTGCGTGGTCTAAGTGAACACAAATAGCACTATATCGGATTTGCTTTGATAACAACCCATTATTGAATAACCGCTCTCCTAATTCTCGATCCAAACCGCCGTATTGCATGTCATGATTGAAGCCATTAACTGCAATTATATCTGATTTATAGCCTGAAGAATTATGGCCATTCCATGATCTTTTTGTAGGCGTAATCCAATTCATAAATTGAGATAGGAATAGATTTTTTGTGAGTTTGATGCTTTTAAAATTCAATGTAAATCCATTCAATTTGAGCCATTTCAATCGAAAGCAATCTTGATTTATTATATTGCTCTCCGAGATATTATTAGACACTGAAAGTGGTAATTTAAAATAGCCCCCCGATAGAAAGTAGCCTTTTTCTTGGTGTTTTAAATGCATTTCAACAAAATCTTTTCTTGGAATACAGTCGCCATCAGTAAAAAGTAAATAATCAGAATTGGATTTAAGAATGGCTTTGTTTAGGATTTTCGACTTTTGAAAACCATTGTCTTCTTGCCAAACATGGATAATTGGATATTTGAATTTGGAAGAAAATAACGAAAGTAATTCTTTAGTTTCTGAGGTAGAACCATCATCGGCAATAACAATTTCAAAATCACACTCGGTTTGGACACTAAATCCAACCAGCACTTTTTGCAGCCATTCTACCGCATTGTATGTCGTGATTATTACTGAAACTTTCATTTAAACTATTGAAAAGTGAAAATACTATTTTTTCACAACTATTGCTTCCAAAATTTCAATTTCTTTTTCAATCTTTTCTTTCTATAGAATTTATATTGAAAATCAGCGGTCATTTTCCAAAGCGTTTCATTGATTTTTTGCTCTGATTCGCCAGAAATTTTAGCATATTCATTGCTCATAACAGCCACCATTTCTTTTTTTGGAGTCAAGCGACATAGGTTTTTCATGCGAACTTCAAAAGACATTGATTTGTGAAATAACATTCGGTTCAAATCAACCAAAAAGAAATCATAGTTTCCGTTATTTCCTTTTTTAATCAAAGTATTTCCAGGAGAGTGGTCTAAAAACTCGATGCCTTTTTGATGTAAATCATAAGAAAAGCGAATAAATTGCCTCAAAATGATTTCGTTTTCTGGAAAATCTGGTATTTCTACTAATTCTCTAAAAGTCAAATCGCAGTCAAGATGTTCGCTAATATAATAGCTGTCTTTTAGTCCTAAAAAGTTTGAGTTTTCAAAATAAGCAATGGGTTGAGGTGTTCCAATATTATTTTCTAATAAGATATTAGCAAATTCAAAAGAGCGTCTGGCTTTTGATTTTCTAAAATATTTATAGGCAATTTTATTAATCAAATTGGGAACTTTAAATGATTTTACGTTAATAACATTGTTGTTGATATTAAATGTTTTTATTGCATTTCTAGTTCCTCCATATAACAATTTTCCTTTTGTGCTAAATGAATTTATTAAGAAAATAATTTCGTCTTTATTTAAAATTGAGTTTTTAATAACGATATTTAGCATTATTTTTTATTTTTTTACGCAAGCAACTGTTGCATATTGTAAAACTCTGATATCCATTTGCGTAAAAAAAGTAAGAAAATTAAAAAGTATAGGTTTTAACGATCTTGATATATTTATTGCTTCATGTGTTACTATTTCATAGCCTAACTCTTCATACATTCTTTTAATACTTTTATTGGTAAAAAACCTTAAATGAGTTTTATCCATTATTCCAAAATCATCATATTTCCAATCTTTTAAAAACACAACTTTAAAAAAAGTTCTAAAAAACCTAACATTTGGAATTGAGCTAATGATAACTCCATTTGGAGTTAATTTACATTTTAAATCTTCCAAAACAGAATATGGGTCAGCTAAATGCTCTAAAACATCATTGAAAAATATTGCGTCAAAATAATTGTTTGGAAGGTCGTTGATATACTTTTCGCAATTTCCAATGAAAACTTTGTGTAAAAGCTCCTGAGCGATTATAGCTTCTTTTTCCATTAATTCAATCCCCCAAACTTCTGGATTGTCTTTTTGAATTAACAATGATGCAAAAGCACCATTACCACAACCAACATCTAAAATTTTTTTTGAGTTTTCAGGTAAATATTTCAACATTTCTTTGCGAACATTTTCATAATACCCTTGAGGCTTATTTTCGTAGAATTTCATTAATTAGTATTGTTATTAGTTATAAAAGACTTCATATTGTGAGAATAATTATTTTATACAAAAATAAAAAATAATATTAACTTGCGGGTCATAATTTTGACTATGAAAAAACTCCCATCTTCTTCATTGGTAACTCCTACTTACAATTGGCCTGAAGCACTCGAATTGTTATTGTTGAGTATTTTGAATCAAACTATTTTGCCAAATGAAGTAATTATTGCTGATGATGGGTCACGTGAAGAAACGAAATTATTAATTGAAAAATTTCAAAGAATATTTCCCATTCCGTTAATTCATATTTGGCATGAAGATAATAAAAATCAGAAGCCTGCGATTATGAATAAGGCAATTGCAGCATCAAAATGTGATTATATTATTGAGATTGACGGAGATATAATTATGAATAAATATTTTGTCGAAGATCATCTTTCTTTTGCTGAAAAAGGGTGTTATTTGTTTGGTTCAAGAGTAAATATTCAAGAGAAAATTTTGTCGAAAATATTTTCAAAAAAAAGCATCAATTTCAATTTATTTTCTGTTGGAATAAAAAAAAGAGGGCGGACAATTCGTATTCCCTTTTTAATGCAATTTGCTAAAAAGGTAGAAAAACGTTCGTCAAAATTAAGAGGTTGTAATATGTCTTTTTGGAAAACTGATTTCATAAAAATTAATGGCTTTAACGAAGCTTTAGTTGGCTGGGGTATAGACGATTCTGAAATGATTCAAAGGATGCACAACATTGGAATAAAGGGAAAAAGATTAAAATATTCTGGAATTGCCTATCATATTTATCACAAAGAACAATCGAAGAGTCATCTTGAAATCAATAATGAAATTGAGAGACAAACTACCGAAAAGAAACTGCTTTTTATTGAAAAAGGAATAAATCAGTATTTATGATGCATGATATAGCCGTTATTTTAATCAATTATAATTCAACTGAACACACTATTAATTGTGTGAATTCGATAATTGAAAAAACCTCGCAAAACTGTAATTATCAAATCATAATTACCGATAATTGTTCCGAAAAAGAAGAATATATTGAATTGAAATCCTATTGTGATACGCTAAAAAATGATTCGGTTCGATTGTATCGAAATACAATAAATTCAGGTTTTGGAGGCGGAAATATGTTTGGATTACAATATGCAAATGCGAATTATTATGCTTTTGTGAACAACGATACTCTATTTTTGAATGACTGTTTGACTCTATTAAAATCACATTTGGACACAAATACAAATATTGGAATTGCAGGAGCTCAAGCTTTCAAAGAAAATGGCGATTTTATGGTTTCATTAGATCATTTTGCCTCTCCAACAAGAGAAATCTTGGGACGTAATTTTTTAGAGCTTTTAAATCCAAAAAAATACCCAAAACGGAAAAAAGCATATCAAAATCCTATACAAGTTAACTTTATTCCAGGAAGTTTTATGTTTGTTAGAGCTAATGATTTCAATAAAGTTGGTGGTTTTGATACCAATTTATTTCTTTATTATGAGGAGACTGATTTATGTATCCGATTATCAAAAATAGCAAAATATGCTTATCTAATTCCAGAAGCTGAATTTATCCATTTTCATGGGGCAAGTACCGAAAAATCAATGGCAATAAAAAAAGAGTTGAAAATTTCGTTGCTCTATATTATTCGAAAACATTATGGGTTTATTGCTCATAAATTAGTATTGAGTTTCTTGATAATAAAATGTTTTTTTAGTAGTATTTTCAAACCAAAAAACAGATCTCTGTTGTTCTTACTGTTAATTGGCGCCCCCTTGTCAAAATCGTTGAAATTAAAACAAAAAAACATTAGCCTTTAAAAAAAAGCAACATAAAATCGGAAGAAATCATCTGAATTTTCATAATTATAATTCGTTACTTTGCAAATATAATTTGAATATAAGTTCCTAAAATGGAAAAAATAGAAAACATCAACGAAGAAATTCACAACGCATACGAAATCATAAAAGAAGGCGGGATTATTCTCTATCCAACCGACACCGTTTGGGGAATAGGCTGTGATGCTACTAATCCTGAGGCAGTTGCCAAAATCTTTAAACTCAAGCAAAGAGCAGAAACACAAAGTATGATTGTGCTGATGAATGGCGAAAAAATGATGTATAATGTTTTCAAAGACATTCCAGAAGTAGCTTGGCAACTTATTGACTTGTCCGAAAAACCAACTACATTAATTTTGGACAATCCAAAAAATGTAGCCCCAAATTTGATTTCTCAAGACAAATCTTTAGGAATTAGAATTGTGAAAGAGCCTTTTTGTTTCAAATTAATGGAAAAAATGAAAAAACCTTTAGTTTCAACATCGGCAAATATTTCGGGGCAGCCCACGCCTATTGCTTTCAAAGATATTAGCCCAGAAATTATTAAAGGTGTGGACTATGTTGTAAATTTGCACCGCGATAAAATTGGAGGAAAACCATCAACAATTATAAAATTGACTAGTGATTCTCAGGTAAAAATAATAAGAAAATAGATAGTAGTTTTTAGTTTGGCAACTTTAAATTATAAACTATAAACAATAATAATGAACTACAAATCAGCATTAAATAATAAAATCTTTGACGTGATTTCAGACGCTTCTCAGCAACTAAACATGGATAGCTATGTTATAGGCGGGTTTGTTCGGGATTTAATTTTGGGTAGAGATTTCAAGAAAGATATAGATATTGTTGCTGTGGGGAGCGGAATTGAACTTGCTCAAAAAGTTTCTCAACTACTGCCAAACAAGCCGAAAGTTCAAGTTTTTAAGAATTATGGAACTGCAATGTTACGGTTTGAAGATACCGAAATAGAATTTGTCGGTGCAAGAAAAGAATCCTACCATTTTGAGAGCAGAAACCCTGTTGTAGAAAACGGAACCTTAGAAGACGATCAAAATCGGCGAGATTTTACTATTAATGCTCTTGCTATTTCCTTAAATAAAGATAATTTTGGAGCATTATCCGATCCTTTCAATGGTTTGGAGGATATGAAAAATAAAATCATAAAAACGCCTCTTGATCCCGATATTACTTTTTCTGATGATCCTCTGCGAATGCTTCGAGCGATTCGGTTTGCCAATCAATTAGAATTTGAAATTGAGGAAAATTCTTTGCTTTCTATTTCAAATAATAAAGACCGAATAAAAATTATTTCGGGAGAACGTATTGTTGATGAATTGAATAAAATTCTTTCTACCAATAAACCCTCAATTGGCTTTCTTTTGCTATATAAAACTGGTCTTTTGGATATTTTGCTACCTGAATTAACCGCTTTAAACCAAGTCGAAGAAATTGAAGGTCAAACCCATAAAAATAACTTTTATCATACGCTAGAAGTCGTTGATAATATTTGTCCGCACACCGATGATGTTTGGTTGCGTTGGTCGGCATTGTTGCATGACATAGGAAAAGCACCCACAAAACGTTTCCATAAAAAACAAGGGTGGACGTTTCACGGACACGAATTTTTAGGTGGGAAAATGGCAAAAAAAATCTTTGAACGTTTGCATATGCCGCTAAATCACAAAATGAAATTCGTCCAAAAAATGGTGATGATGAGTTCACGTCCTATCGTTTTGTCTGAAGATATTGTCACCGATTCAGCTGTTCGGCGCTTGGTTTTTGATGCGGGCGAAGATGTCGATCATTTAATGACGTTATGCGAAGCAGATATTACTACCAAGAACCCGAATAAATTCAAGAAATATCACAATAATTTCGAAATTGTTCGCAAGAAAATCATAGAAGTTGAAGCACGAGATCACGTTCGGAATTTTCAACCGCCAATTTCGGGCGAAGAAATAATGGAACTATTCGATTTGAAACCTTCAAAAGAAATTGGAATTATGAAAGAAGCGGTGAAAGAGGCTATTTTAGAGGGTGAAATTTCAAATGATTATTATGCCGCCTATAATTTTATTTTACAGATTGGGGCAAAATTAGGTTTAAAGAAAGTTTAACTATTGTTGAAATAGATTCCGTTAATTTATAAATAGATTTGCAAAATACTAGAATTAATAATTTCATATAATGAAAAAAGAGAATAAATCTGTTATTATTTGGCTCCTTTCAGGCTGTATTTTAATTTTTTTAATGGTGATTGTTGGTGGAATTACAAGATTGACAAACTCAGGGCTATCGATGACTGACTGGCATTTAGTAACCGATACTTTTCCTCCAAGCACTGCCGAAAAATGGGAAGAGGCGTTTGGGCAATACAAACAATTTCCTGAATATCAGAAAATTAACATTCACAATGACTTTACGCTTTCTGATTATAAGTATATTTATTTTTGGGAGTGGTTTCATCGTTTTATAGGTCGTGTGATTGGAATAGTGTTTATTATACCTTTTGTTTATTTTTTGATTAGAAAAAAATTAGACAAAAGCACAATCAACAAATGCATAATTCTATTAGGATTAGGTGGTTTGCAAGGTTTTTTTGGTTGGTTTATGGTTCGTAGCGGACTTATAGACAATCCAGATGTGAGTCATTTTAGATTAGCACTTCACCTCACAACAGCATTCATAACGTTCGCCTATACTTTTTGGGTAGCATTGGATTTGATCTATCCTGAAAGAGTTAAAATCGAAAAATCATTGCGAACTATTGCTCGATTTGCTTTGGTTTTATTGCTATTACAAATTATTTACGGTGGATTTGTAGCGGGATTAAACGCAGGACTAATTCACAATCATTGGCCTTTGATGAGTGAGGGACAATTTATCCATGACAGTGTATTTTTAGAGCAGAAAAATTGGTTTTTGCGAATTACAGAAGGAAAAAGTGGTGTTCAATTTGTGCATAGAACATTAGCATATATCGTGGTTGGAAGCGTTATTTATCTTTATTTTATAAGTAAAAAATTTGCATTGAATAAACTACAAAAAAACGGAATTAGTTTCCTTTTAGTATTCGTATTTGTACAATTTGCTTTAGGAGTATTTACACTATTGTTTGGTGTTCCCTTATGGTTGGGGCTATTGCATCAGGTAAGTGCTTTTTTACTATTGACTGCAATGACGTTCACTTTGCACCGATTATCAAAATAATTACAGACTATATTGTCACATTTCCTTGTTAGAAATTTATAAATGTCCAAACTTGCCGCTCAAGATAAATTCATAGATTTATCCGATTATGGAAGACCAATTGGAAGATGGTTTGCAAATTCACTTAAAAATACCCGCTTCACGGCCATTCACGTTACGCTTTTGTTTGGAATATCTGGGCTAATTGCTATTGGTTGCATATTGCAAAAACAGTATGTTTTGGCAGGTATTTTCATTATATTAAAATCAATAATTGATGCTGCCGATGGTGAATTGGCACGATTGAAAAACAACCCTTCTTATGTGGGAAGATACCTTGATAGTGTTTTTGATATTATCCTAAATTTCTTGTTTTTGATGACCATTTGTTATGTGTCGAAAACCACAATTTGGTTTACGCTTATGGCATTTTTTAGCATTCAATTGCAAGGCACATTATACAATTATTACTATGTGATTTTGAGAAATAAATCGGTGGGTGGTGATACAACAAGTAAAGTTTTTGAGTATAAATCGCCAAGAGCTTTGCCAGGTGAAACACAAAAAGCGGTTGATATTTTGTTTGCAATATATTCAGTGGTTTATGGAAGTTTCGACAAGATAATTCACTTTCTGGATCAAGATGCATATAAGGTAAAAACGTTTCCGAATTGGTTCATGACATTACTTTCGGTTTATGGTTTGGGTTTTCAATTGTTGCTAATTGCGATTATGTTACCTATGAATTTGATTGAATTTATCGTACCTTTTTTTATTATTTATTCCTTGTTGATTTTTGTTATAATTGGAATAAGAAAATACGTTTTTTAACAAAAAAATCACCATAGAATAAATCGATAGTGATTAGTTAATATGTTGATTACGATATATTTAAATATTATTAATTAAACAAAAATATTGATTACTTTTATTTAATCCATTTTTTAAAATCTGAAACTTTTTCGCGAGAAACAATCACTTCTTCCTCTCTAAAAGTAGGCAAAACAATTCTTAATCTGGAGTTGCTAAAGACCAAAATTTCTTTAATTGATTTCATCGAAATTATAAATTTTCGACTGATTCTATAAAAATCTTTGGAGTCTAATTCTTGTTCTAAACAGTGTAAAAAAATTGATTATTATATTTTTGTAATGTATCAATAATCCGTAATTATAAATAAAAATTGAACTATTTAGTGTTTTTTAGCCCGGATAGAAGGGAAAATCCCGTTTGATTGTGCGTGAGCAACAATCAAACGGATTTGGAATGATAGCCGGATTAGCTCCTAAAAAAAATCTTATTAACAAAACTGAGCTGTAAAATCTAAAATCTAAAATTAAATTTTACCTTTGTTACTTTAGAAAATAAGAGATTATGGTTTATAAATTTAGAGTTATTCTTGATGATGAAGATGATGTTTTTAGGGATATTGCTATCCTTGAAGACGATACTTTGGAAGATTTTCATAATGCAATTGTGAATGCTTTTGGGTTTGATGGATTGGAGGTTGCTTCGTTTTATACGTGTGACGAAACGTGGAATCAGGAAGATGAGATTTCGCTTTTTGATACTGGCGATGTGCCTGGGGAGCAGAAAATCATGAGTGATTATCAATTATCGGATATATTGGACAAGCAGAATACGAAGATTATATATGTTTATGATTTTATAAATATGTGGACTTTTCTGGTGGAATTGGCTTCTATTGAAGATGTTGCGGCTGGAAATGTGTATCCTGAAACTATTTTTTCGCATGGGATTATGCCTGCTGAAGCGGTAGAAAAGAATTTTGAAGCGGATATGCACGATGATATTTATGGTGAATTTGAAGATGATTTGGACGAAGATGACCTAGATATGTTTAGTGGTGACGATAGTTTTGAGGATTACGGGACGGAGGAGAATTGGTAATTTTCAAAGGTTCAAAGTCAGTAAGATAGCGATGGGAAAAACGATTATTTAAAATTTTTAAATATTGGAATTTCTTCCCTTTTTGAAATGCAAACCCAATTAGAAATAGCCTACAATCTAAAATATATAAACGAAATACAATTTAATAAAACAAACGAAGAAAGTAAAGAAATAGAGAGAATGTTAAGTTCATTTATTCGAAAAATAAAAGAACGGGTTTTATTTTTCGATAAAAACCTAACCTTTGAGCCTTTGCAACTTACTGACTTTGAACCTAAAAAAACAAATGATAAACCTATTTAATACCCACATTGACACGTTATCTATTCACAGAGTTGGAAATAAAAGTAGAAACGAAGCCTTATTTTTGTCGGAGCAGCCTTTTAGTTTGAATGATGAAATTGTTCCTTTAATGAAGGAATATTTTTTTAAGCCCTTTCGGGAAAAGGAGGAAAATTATTATCAATTTGCTCATGAAGTGGATTTGGATTATAATGAAATGTTCCAATTTGCGACAGCTATTTTTGAAAATCCAACTAATTTGCATGATGTTTCAAAAAAAATCACGAATCATTTATTTGAGCAATCCAATCACCCGCACATTAAAAACGGGGAAGTTTATGTGACCTATTTGACGAATATCAACATTGATAATAATGTTGTTGATGCTATTGGAATCTTCAAAAGTGAGTTGCAATCGGACTTTCTTCAGTTTGAAGAAAAAGAAAGTGCTTTAGAGATGATTTTGCAGCAGGGAATTAACCTCAGCAAATTGGACAAAGGTTGTTTGATTTTTAATTATAAAAAAGAAGAAGGCTATAAAATTCTAACCGTTGATAGCAATCGCTATGATGCGAGATATTGGCTAGAACATTTTCTTTCGGTTGATGCGTTCCAGGACGAGAATTTCATCACTAAAAAATACTTGAAATTTTGTCAAGGATTTGCGAAAGACGTAGTTTTTCCTGCCGAGGACAAGAAAGAGGAGGTGATGTTTATGAATCGATCGGTGAATTATTTTGCAAAAAACGATCAATTTGAGGAGAGTAATTTCTTGAACGAAGTTTTGGATAATCCAGATTTGATTCCTGAATTTAAGAATTATAAAGTGGATAAAGGTGAAAAATACAGTATTGAGGACATTACTACCTTTCCTATTGCAAACGCAGCGGTTTCTGATGCGAGAAAATATATAAAAAACATTATTAATTTAGACACTCATATTCAGATAAAAATGGATTTTATTAACCCTGAAAGTGCCGAAAAATCTCTGGCGAGAAATACACCAATCCCACTGCAAACCATCAATCCATTGATCGATGCGCACTTTCATATATTCAGGAAACCAGTTACATTCC
>CAIJXW010000137.1 GCA_903824755.1 uncultured Bacteroidota bacterium
TAGTTATATATTTATTTAGTGTTCAAATTTTTATTTCCTAGAGCCAATGTCGGGAATTGAACCCGAGACCTCTTCCTTACCAAGTAAGCACTCTACCCCTGAGCTACACCGGCCTGTGTTTTTCATCCCTAACAACTACAAAGAACTGTTAGGGATTTATATTTTTTTGTGGGGAGAGCAGGATTCGAACCTGCGAAGTTCACACAGCAGATTTACAGTCTGCCCTCGTTGGCCGCTTGAGTATCTCCCCAACATTTTTTTATTTTTTTTCAATATGCTTTTTGAGCCGGCGGAGGGACTCGAACCCACGACCTGCTGATTACAAATCAGCTGCTCTAGCCAACTGAGCTACGCTGGCATATTCAATAAAAAAAGTCCGCTATTTCTAACGGACTGCAAATGTATATCTTTTTGTTTTTTAAACAAAACATTTTTGCTAAAAATTTTACTTTAAATATGTGGACTTACTTTTTCTTTTCGTTTTTGCAACAATCGCTCCAAAGAATCAGAGGTTTGATCTATTGCTTCTTCAAAAGTCTTGCACTGCTTTTTTACCATAAAATCATCGCCAGGTACACTTATTTTTACTTCGGCAAATTTATTTTCCTTATCACTTGTTTTCTCAACCTTCAAAAAAACCTCCGCCGACACTACTTTGTCATGATGCTTTTCTAATTTATCCATTCGGTCTTGAACGAAATCTACCAATTTTTTGTCAATAGAAAAATTTACAGCGTGAACATTTACTTTCATAATAAATAATTTTGGTTATACAATTAAGAACTATTTTTTGTTTCTTGGATGAGCTTCGTTGAATACTTTTTTTAATTCTGCCAAACTATTATGGGTATAAATTTGAGTTGACGCTAAACTAGAATGTCCCAAAAGCTCCTTGACCGAATTCAAATCGGCTCCATGATTTAGCAAATGCGTCGCAAATGTATGTCTCAATATATGTGGACTCTTTTTTACCTTTTCAGAAACACCACTAAAGTACTTATTTATTAGTCGATAAACAAGTGAGTCGTTCATTTTTTTACCACTATTTGTGAGAAATAAATAATCGATATCTTTAAGGTCTTCTAAATAAGCTCTTTCTGTTAAATACTTTTTTATTTGCACTAAAATTGCAGGCAAAATCGGCAAAATTCTCTCCTTATTTCTTTTTCCTAATACTTTTATGGTTGATTTTGATTCGTCAAAATTAATCTGTTTCAAATGAATCAACTCCGTTCTTCTAATTCCAGTGGTATAAAACAAGTCTATTATCAGCTTATCTCGTATTCCTTCATATCCTTCTGGATAGGTGATGTGATGCAAAACATCGTCTAATTCTTTTTCCGAAAATGGAATTTGAAGTGTTTTTGGCGTTTTTAATGATTTGTGTTTCAACAAAGGACTACTATCAATTTGTTTGGTTTTTAGTAGAAATTTATAATAGGATTTCAATGAGGATACTTTTCTATTTACAGAAACATTCGAAATGTCGCCATCTACTAACGAGACTATCCAACTCCGAATTTGACTATAATTAACCTCCAAAAGTGATTCTTGATCAAATTCTTTTGAAATAAATCTCTGAAAACTATTAATATCGTTCAAGTAAGCATTGACCGTGTGTGGCGAATAGTTTTTCTCCAATTGCAAATATTCCCGAAAAGCTACCTTATTATTATCCATAAAAAAACCGTTACTATCAAAGTTATAAAAACTTTAATGAATAACGGTAAATATTGTTAAGAAAGTTATTTTTAGCTTTCTAAATTGTCTCGCATGTTTTGGATGTAAGCCGCTTTTTGAATTTTCATTCTGTTTGTAACAGAAGGTTTAATAAAAGCTGTACGTGCTCTTAGTTGACGAACAGTTCCTGTTTTGTCAAACTTTCTTTTATAGCGCTTTAATGCTCTATCGATATTTTCTCCGTCTTTAATTGGTATAATTAACATAATATAGACACCTCCTCTCGTTAAGGTTGCAAAAGTATATTTTTATTTTGAATTATGCGATATAATTCCAAAAATATTTTTTTAGTATAAAAAAAAACCAAGCAATAACTTAATATCACTTGGTCTATTCTATTTATATTATTTCTGATAAATTTACTTTACTGCCGGAGTATAAATTTGTTTATCAATTATCATCTTTGATAATATTTCTTTCAAAATCTCTGAAGTTCCCCCTCCGATAGGCCCTAGTCGGCTATCTCGCAACAAACGGGCTAATGGATATTCTTCCATATAACCATATCCTCCCAGCATTTGAAGGCAATCATAAATGGCCAAATCAGCTACTTTTGTAGATTTCAACTTTGCCATAGTGGCCTCTTTTACTGCATATTCTCCTTTATCTAGTCTGGCAATTGCGGCATAATTAAATATTTTGCAATGCTCTACTTCAGTGGCGTGTTCTACCATAGTATGTCGCAAGGCCTGAAATTTATTGATTGTTGTGCCAAAAGCTTCTCGCTGCGACATATAATCGATTGTATATTCGATAGCATATTCGGCACTTGCGTGAGCATTAACGGCCATTATCAATCGCTCTAAAGCAAAATGTTGCATAATATAGGGGAAGCCTTTTCCTTCTTCACCCATCAAATTTTCGCTAGGAATTTCTACATTATCAAATGCGATTTCTGCAGTATCTGATGCTCTCCAGCCTAGTTTATCTAGCTTTGTAGCTGCTATTCCTTTTAGATTTGTATCTATTAAAAACATGCTAATCCCTTTGTTTCCAAGCTCTGGACTTGTTTTTGCAGCTACTACATAATAATCCGCATAAACTCCATTTGTAATAAACGTTTTGGAACCATTAATGATATATTTGTCTCCTTTTTTTATTGCAGTAGTTCGCATTCCTGCCACATCACTCCCCCCGAAAGGCTCTGTCACGCACATTGCACCAATTTTATCTCCGGATATACTTGGTGCTAAATATTCTTGCTTTATTCTTTCGTCTCCTTCTGCATTCAAATGTGTCATGGCCAAATAGGCGTGTGCCCACATTGCTGCTGCAAATCCTGCTGATTGAATTTTTTGTAGCTCTTCCAAAAAAACAACGGTATAAAACAAATCTAAATTCAATCCCCCATAAGCTTCTGGATAATTAATGCCAAAAAAGCCCATATCGCCAAATTTTTTCCAAATAAAGCGTTCTATTGTGCCTGTTTTTTCCCATTTTTCAATGTGTGGCACTACTTCTTTTTGTAAAAAATCTTGCAAACTTTTTCTAAACAATTCGTGTTCTTCTGTAAAATGTGATGAGTTCATATAACTAAGACTGTGATTTAATGATTTTTAAAGATATTTTTTTAGAATTTCAAATATAAGCTAATTATTTTGTATTTTTCAACTGGAAAACCCTTTATTTTTATCAAATCTTCAATATTTAAAAAATCACCATTCATACTTCTATACGTTACAATTGCTTTCGCCAAAGCGTATCGAAAATAGGGAAATTGCATTAGTTCTTTGATTGAAGCTGTATTGATCAAAATCTTTTCAATAGTAGGAGGATGTATTATTGCAAAATGTTGATTAATTTTTGATATCACACCAGGACTCAAACCCCAAATGGTTTCGATTTGTTCCATCGAAGCAAAATTGCCAAACTTTGCCTTTTCGTTCAAAATTCGCTCTGATAATGCTGGTCCAATTCCATTAATTTTAATCAAATCTTCCTGAGTAGCTTTGTTGATATCGATAACTATCAAAGATTCTTTTTTGGAAAATTTATTAGCTGGATAATAAGGTCTTGCTTTTTTTTGATTCACCCAATCTGGAAATTTAAAATTGGGTGAAATAACCGCCAACAATGAGTCTGATACTTTTGTAACTAACTGAAATTCTAGTGCTGAATTAACGAACTTATTGGTTTTTCGAAATGCTAAAAGCCGATCTATTTCTTGAACAGACATTCCTAGCTTATATCCTTTAAAGTCCGTTATGAAATTAGGATTAAAGGGAAAAACTTTAGGAACAAAATTTATTATTTGTAGCTTTTCTGAATCTATTTCTTTTTGATTTGAGAGCCAATTTGATTCTAATTCCGATTGATTTGAAAAAGAATTAAAATCAATAAAAAAATAAGCAAATTGAAAAACAATGATACTAAAAAGAAGGGCAATAATACCTATTCGTTGTGCTTTTGAAAAATGAAAATGTTTTTTGAGGGAGGTGAAATTCATTGATTGGCTTTATTAATAATTGGGTTATAAATCGAAAACCGAACTCCGTTTTGCTCTAATTAAATCTTTCAACCGAAGCCAAAAAGCCAAAGTTAAATAAACTCCAAAACCAAGACCAGCGGTAACAAATGAAATATAAATAAAAAATAATCGAACGCTATTTGCACGCATACCCAACGTTTCTGCTAAGCGAGAAGACACATGAAAACCATGTTTTTCAGAAAAATATTTTAATTTTATTACAAATGACATTTCAAAATTATTTGGATTAAAAGGCAATCGTCTTCAAATTTAATGATTATTTTTTAATATTTCTATTCCAATTGCACATTTCAAGCAAAGGCCTTTTTGACAATATTCATTTTTTAGTTGCAATAATGATTGGCTTTCCAGAGCGTTTTTTGCGGTAATTCCAAAACCACTAAACTTGTGAATTATCGAATTGGGTTCGGGTTGAATTTCCTGCAATAACTGAACTAATTCATCTGCAATTTCTTTTCCCTGACTTTTGGCAAATGCAAATTGTAGTGGAATAATCGTATTTATGCAAATCAAATCGACAAATGCTTTTGACAAAACTTTTTTCTTTTTGGGACTAATTTTATCAAATTGATAGTGGGTTTCCCAATAGCTAGACACCGATACTTTGAGCAAATCATAGGTGTTTTTGAGTGTTTTTAAAGCTATAATATTTGAAAATAAATTGTGCTGGTTACAGTATAAATTGGCTAATTGCGAGAGTCTTATTGTTGGGAAATTGTCAGGGCGATGCTTGAAAAATTGAACTTGCTCAAAGGTTTTATTCTCTAATTTATATTTATGAAAAAGATATTTTTTTCTGGTCAAAAGCTCTTTAAAATAAATATCTTCATGTTCAAATTCAAGCAATCCTGCACTAGAAAATAACAAGGATTCTAGATTTTCAATTTCTGTATTTTCTTTTCTAATTATTATAAAGGGAATGGATTTTGCAATTTTCAAAAATAAATCGCCGTTGGTGTTTAGACCAAAATTTTTTGCCAGAAGGCAAAACAATACCGCCTCCCAATCTGAATTTAATTCAGCAAATAATTCAAGAATTGTTTTTGATTTTCGTTCCAAACGTTCAAAAAAGATTCGCTCTTGCCAATTTTGAACTACAAAAGCATCTATTGAAGCCAATTGATTTTCGCAATAAATCCAAGTTTTCGGACTAATTAATGCCTTATAATTATTAATTGACTCGTTAGTGACATATTTTTTTAATTCCAAAACAGGAATTTGAGAATTATCCTCTCGAAAAATTTCAATATCGTGCTCCCAAACTACATGAAGAATTACATTTTCGTATGCCTTATCTTTTTCGTGATTATGAATATACCAATCGGAAGATTTAATATGAATTTCAACATTTCCAGCCCACTTTTGATCTCCAATAACGAGTTGTGAATTGAAAAAATCTGGCCCTGCAAGTTGCAAATAGTGTCCTGAATGAAGAATTACTAAATTTTCTCCTTGAGTTGTTTTTAGATTTTGAATGTCAAATTTCTTGAGATTCCAGAGGTAGTGCAAAAAGTCTTCTTTCATTTGATTGGCATGAATTACTATTGTTTGGAAACTAAGGTAGTCTAAAATAAGCTGCCAAATACAAAATAGAAATTTTATTTCAGTAAATATAATTTGGCACACGCCCGAGCGTCAGAAAGTGCCTCGTGATGTTGCAGTGGAATATTCATCAATCTACAACAATCACTCAGTTTTGCGGGACGAAATCCTTTTGCTTTATATATTTTCACCGTACATTCCCACCGATTTGAAATATTTAGCGATTGGTAATCTAAACCATAATAGGCCATTGTTTTGGCTAAAACATTTCTATCAAAACTTTCATTATGAGCTACAATGAGTTTGTTTTCTAGTCGTTTTTGAATTTCAGGAAACAGCTGGGTAAAGGTTTTTGCATTTGCGGTTTGATGGGGGTAAATGCCATGCACCTGAATCGTGAAAGGAGAATATTGATTGTTTGGCGGTTTTATTAGCGTGACAAATTCATCTACGATAACACCGTTTTCGACAGTAACAATTCCAACGGAGCAAGGAAAAAATCCTGTTGCGGTTTCAAAATCAATTGCGGTGAAAGTCATTTTTTTTTGCAATTTACAAATGTTCTGAATAGAAACCCATTTTCTATTTATTATATTTGTTAAAAAAAATTAGATGAAAAAAAGCTACCTCTTTTTCTTGATTTTAATTTGTCCGATTTTAGTATTGGCACAAAAAACCAGCAACGGAATCAAAATTACGTATCAAAAAAGCTCGAATGGCAAAGTGATTGAAAACCAAGACCCTTTGATCTTATTTTCAAGCGAAAAGATGGGCTGGCTTTCTACCGAAAAAATAATTGCGAATACCGCCGTTTTCCCATTTGAACAAAATTATATTGATTTTCAAAACCTAAAATGGTACCAAAAGTCAAATTTGGCTATTGCCAAAAAAATACTCACCATTGATAGCACTTCAATTGCCAAACATAACTTTGAATTTTTGCCAGAAACAAAAATAATTTTGGGGTATCTCTGTCAGAAGGCGAAAACAATTATTAATTCAAACACCATAGAAATTTGGTTTACAAAAGAATTGCCCTATAAAGGAGCTCCTACTATTTTAGGGCAGCATTTAGGATTGGTTTTAGAATTAAATCGTAATGGTAATTTTCAGATATTGGCAACAAAAATCGAAAAGCTAAAGGGGATTCCCGAACAATTTTCGTTACCTAAAAAGGAAGAAAAAGTAGTTGATTTGTTGACCTATAAAGATATATTATGGAAAAATCGCTTTCAAACAATTTCTGTTTTTGAAAAAGAAATCATTAATTTTTCGGGAGATTCAAAATCAAATGATAGTATTTTACGGTTTGCAAATGGGACAATTATTGTTCGAAAGGTTCGCTTTCCAAAGCTAAAAAAGGGGGATCAATTATTTGTAGCTGTGAGTGAACAATCCAATGGCGATGCCTATGACCGAACGGGTTCTGTATTTTTGATTCCAACGACTTGTCCAATTTCTTTTTTAGATGGTTTAGAAAAGGGGATTTCGGCTTTGCCGATTTATGAAAATGGAAATTCCAAGAAATACCAGGGTGTTTCAAGAACGCCAGATTTTGAACCTTTATTAGAACTTATGCGGTTTTTTACTCCTTTTGGGGTAAAAAAATACAATACGCTTCAATTGAAAAACAAAGTTTGGCAAGACAGTGTTTATTATCGACAAGACATAACTGAATTAGCATCAGAGCTGAATAATCGGGAAGTATATATAGGAATGAATATAGGAAATTATGATAAGGGCGGGCATAAAGTAAGTTTGGATTTCACGATTCATCACGAAGAAATTGAAAGTAAATCCTATTGGAGTTTACCGCTTTTTAACACAAATAATGTTATGGAAATGGCTGGACAAGAATATGGAACGATGTTCAATAATGAGCAAGGATTAGTTGTGAATTTCAATTTATCAAAACCTATGAAAAACGCTCGACTTCGATACATCACTACTGGACACGGGGGCTGGGAGAATGGAGATGAATATTTGCAAAAGAAAAACACAATAAAATTGGACGAAAAAGTTGTTTTTGCATTTGTGCCTTGGCGACAGGATTGTGGTTCGTATCGGTTGAGTAATCCTGCCTCTGGAAATTTTGAAAACGGCTTGTCTTCTTCCGATTATAGTCGTTCAAACTGGTGTCCTGGAACGGTGACAAATCCTATTTTTATTGATTTAGGAAATTTATCGGAGGGCAATCACAGTATTCGGGTTCAAATTCCGCAGGGTGAAAATGAGGGATCGAGTTTTAGTTCTTGGAATGTTTCGGGAGTTTTGATTGGGGAATAAAAAAACCTGCTTTTTTCAAAGCAGGTTCGTGATTATTTTATTGAGCCAATAATATCATATTTTGTTATTATATGATGTTTTCCGTTTCCTAAATCGACCAAAACGGCTTGATTTTCTTTAGTGAATAATTTTGAAACTTCTTCGATTGGTGATCCTAATTTTACAATTGGATAGGGTTTTCCCATAACTTCTTTGATAGGTTTATCGGCTACATTTTTATCGTGAACATAGCTTTGAAACAAATCAGATTCATCGACTGATCCTACAAAACCAGAAACATCAATTACAGGTATTTGAGAGATTTTATATTTTCTCATACGTTCAATTGCGTGAGAAACTAGCTCTTCCGTTCGAACGATGATTAGCGGTTTTTCGATATGGTCTTTGATTACGTCTTCGGCTTTTGTAACTTCTTCGTCCAAAAATCCACGTTCTCGCATCCAATCGTCATTAAACATTTTGCCTACATATCGGCTTCCTGAGTCATGAAAAAGCACGACAACTACGTCTTCTGGTTTGAAATTTTCTTTGAGTTGCAACAATCCTTTTATGGCGGATCCTGCTGAATTTCCAACAAAAATACCTTCTTCGAGGGCGATTTTTCTGGTATATACTGCGGCATCTTTATCGGTTACTTTTGTGAAACCATCGATTAGGGAAAAATCTACATTTTTTGGCAAAATATCTTCACCAATTCCTTCTGTTATATACGAGTAGATTTCGTTTTCGTCAAAAATTCCTGTTTCGTGATATTTTTTAAACACAGAACCGTAGGTGTCAATTCCCCAGATTTTGATGTTTGGATTTTGTTCTTTCAGGTATTTGGCAACGCCAGATATAGTTCCTCCAGTGCCTACTCCAACTACAAAATGGGTAATTTTTCCGTTTGTTTGTTCCCAAATTTCTGGGCCTGTTTGTTCATAATGTGCTATTGCATTTGAGGGATTGTCATATTGATTGACATACCATGAATTTGGGGTTTCTTCTCCTAGTCGTTTTGAAACAGAATAATAAGAACGTGGATCGGTTGGTTCGACATCGGTTGGACAAACGACAACTTTTGCTCCTACGGCTCTCAAAATATCCATTTTTTCTTTGGATTGTTTGTCGGTGATCACGCAAATTAGTTTATATCCTTTAACGATGGCGGCAAGTGCTAGACCCATTCCTGTGTTTCCAGAAGTTCCTTCTATTATTGTTCCTCCCGGTTGCAATCGGCCATCAGCTTCGGCATCTTCTACCATTTTTACGGCCATTCTATCTTTTACGGAATTTCCAGGATTGAAGGTTTCGACTTTTGCTAGCACGAGTGCGTTTACATCTGAAGTAATTTTGTTTAGTTTTACTAGTGGAGTGTTTCCGATAGTTCCTAAAATATTTTCTGCGTATTTCATTTGTTCTGGAGTTCCTGTTTGAATTGTGTTTGCAAATATAGTGATTTTGAGTAAAAAAATTTCTGTTTATCAGAATTTGCGTTAGTGATAGAAGCGGTATCCTGCACTATTTTGGGGAGGCACGACAAAAAATAGTGCAGATATAGCGGATAGCACGTTTAAACGCCCAAAAAAATTATTGAAAGAAATTCCAAACTAATCCGAAGCGAATTATGAAATCTCGGTAGGGATAATTTGGTGCCGAATAGTAGTTTGCTGGTGACATTCCTGCGTTAAAATGTTCGGCTTTGAGGTAAATTCGGGTGCGTTGAATTCTGGCATTTATAAAGAAATCGAGATTTGGAAATGCTCCTATTTCTTGTGTGTTTTGGACAAAAAACTCGCCAATTACTGGGTTGTATTCGCTTGCAAAATATTTTGTGAAATAATTAAATATGACCCCAGTTTGAAGATATAATGCTTTTTTGAAAAAGTAATCTGTATAATAAAAACTGTTTCTTGTAACGATTTGCGGCACGTTTAGAATGTTGTTTTGTTGTTCTACTTTTTGAAATAATATCGTGTTATCGAGGGCGAATTTTCTGAATTTGAATTCTCTATTTGCTTTTAGGGACAGATAATTTATGCTGTTTGAGTATTGTTTTGGGGAAATTAATTGAAATTTTGTTGCATCGTCATTACTAAAATATAAATGGTCGTCAAGGTTGGTTATTTGCAATTGGGCATTTATCCATTTTGTATCGAGGGATACTTTTAGATTATTGATTTTTTCGTTTTTAAAATCGTTGCTCCAATTATATTTTATGTAACTACTTTGATGAAGATTATAGATATTGTCTGGCAATTTGTTTAATTTTTGATACTCGAATGAAAGCGAATTGTTGGGGTTGAGTTTGTATTTTAATTTGGCATTAAAATCGACCATTGATTGGTTTGAAATTGAGTTTGAGTATAGAAAAGTACCTGTCCATTTGTTTTTTTGGTATTCATATTGCCCACCGAGGCTGTTGATTTTTAGGTTCAAAGCGTTTGGTATAGTGGCGTTGGACAAAAATAGTAAGGAATTATAGTAATAATTGCTTTGGAAATCATCTATAAAAAATTGAAATTTTCCGAGGTTTGTATTTTCATATTGAGCGCCAATTTTGTTATACATTTTGTTATAATGTACTTGGTTATTGATGGCACTTGTGACATACGAATCGCCAAAACGATTAAAAGTAGATGCAATTCCAGCGGCATTTGTTATTGTAGTGGGAATTGTAGGTTGGTTGAATTCAAAGAATTTGCTTTCATAACTCAATTGATGCGTTAGATAAAGGTTGTTCGAGCCTTTTTTTGGATTGATTTGAAAGCTATGATCTATAAATACGGTTTTTCCTCTAAGAAATGATTTAGCATCATTAAAATAAACGTTCAAACGAGGTCTGTTTTTATAGGTTGCGTCTTCGCTTTCAAAATCTTCTGGGTTTGTGATACCGCCGTTTTCTTGGTTTAGAATGTCTTGCGACAAAAAGTGTCCTTTTAGAAAATAGCGATTGTTTTTGGTATTATAATTAGTTGTAAAAACAAAATTTCCTGTGCTTGATAGTTGGTTGATATATTTTCCAAGAGAACGGAGTCCTTTATAGGAAAGAGAAAAATTTAGTCTTGGAGAAATATTTATGGCGATAAAGGATTCTATGCTTTGGCCTTGTTCCATTACGGTTTTGAAATAGAGTTCTGTTAAGGGTGTTGCCACCGAATAATATTTGATTTGGTTGGATTTATAATAGTTAAAATGTTTGGCATTATATCCAAATTCAGGAAACGCAGAAAAGCGATTGAGTCCAAATTGCAAAGTGGTATAGGTTTGCCCTTCATTGGCGAAAGCCATTAATCCAAAATTATCTTTGCGCAAATAATTGTGTTCGTATTCTTTTTTTATGGTTAGGGAAGTATCGACATAGGTTGTGTCTCGTTCCAAAGTTATTATTCTATATTGATCATATCTCGCTTTTGGAGTTTCTAATACAGTCGATTCATCTTCTGGATTTCCGTATTTTGAATTGGGTTCATTTTGGGAAAAACTAGAAATGGATAAAAACGCTATAAAAACAAAAAATAATGATCTCATATATTTAAATAAAGTACAAAAATATAGAATTGGAATTAATAAACAGTTTTATGATGTGAAAACGTTTAGATAAAAACAAAAAAAACGCCATGCATTGCATGGCGTTTTAAAACATTCTATATTTTTAGAATTATTTTTTAGTTCTAATGTGGTTGAATTGGTTTGCCATTCTTCCCATTCCAGAAACAATACCTGCACTGTTTTGAACTGTGAATTTACGAGCACCATTAACGGTACTAATAACAACTGTCATTAGGTAATTTTCACTATCTACAGCTGAATTAGAGTTGAAAAAGTTTTCAGCTTCTTGAGTATAAACCCCACTAAATGAACCCGCTCTTGAATAATCAACCGTAATTGGGATATTGAATTGTGCCATACCTAAGAAAGGGAAAGACAAATCAGCTGACGGTAAATTTGCATTTTGGTACAAATAGGCAGTGATATAATACGTTCCATCTGTAAAGTCCGCTAATTTCATTGTTAGATGTTCTGTACAAGCACCTGTTTGTGCATCAGTAATTGGCAAATCGTTGAAGTTTTCATCATAGACAATAAAGTCAACATCAAAATATGTATTTGTGTTTACAGAACTCGTCAATTTGCACAAAGTGTTTGTATAACCATTCACACCAAAAGATCTATCAAAATTAAAATATAGGTCTAATTCATCTTTTACAACATTAGTGATACTTACGTCAACATTTTTAGGTGTAAATAAAACTGCAGTAGTTCTAGTGTCACCGATGCTTAACATTAAGTGCTCTAATCCCTCAGCATCAACATCTTCATTAATTAAAATAGAAGTTGTGTATGAAGTTACAAAAGGAGGAATAACCACCGTTTTTTGGAATGCATTATTTTGATAAGACTCTTCAACATCACTATCAGTTCCTCCAGCCGTACTGCCAGGAAGCAACATAATGTAAAGGCTAAATTCTTTACCAACTGGAGAAGTCAAGTTGAAGGTTACTGGAATTTCAGTTCCTTCAGCTACTGTTACAGCCGATGCCATATCAATTGTCATTGTAGGTTTGTTTACATCAACAATTGGAGCTACATCACCACCTTCGTTACATGACGAAACCGTCAAGACGAATGCTAGTAACCCGATAAATTTTGAAATATTATTTCTATTCATTTTTATTTAAATTAAAAATTAATTAACAGATTATAGTGGGGTGTAAACTCCAAAGTATTGTCTCTCTAATGTGTTGCTTGTAAACCAAACAGAGTAATAAATAGTCAATACACCCGTAACCGAATTCACAACGCTTTGTGCAGCTTGAGCTGGTGATTGAGTTACAATATTTGAATACCCACCACCTAACAATTGAGAAGGCTGTGGTAAAGCAATTCTTCCACAAACTTCATTGAATATAAATCCAGCTGTTGGAGTAGCTAACTGAACTGAAGCAGCAATTAATCCACGAATGTTGAAAGGACCTGTTGATGAAGTCAAGTATTGACCCGTCCCTACTTCAGAAATTTCTTCACCTGGAAGGTTGTATATAGCTCCCGGAGAAATTCTTGTAGAAACTAAATCATACATACCAGCAAGATCAGAGATGCAAGTAGCTTGTAGTACTACATTGATTTTACCTTTGTTTCCAGAAGAAACTACAGTTGAACCAGTTGCATTTACTTCCGTCAAGTTCAATACAATTACAGATGGGTGTCCATCATCTAGATTCCCAGAGATTACTCTAATTGGAATAGATGCAAAGGTGCTTCCTGCAGGAATTACTAATGATTGAACAGGATTAACAAATTCGAAATCTACGCCTTCAACAGCTGTTACATAAGTATCGTCGCTTGTAGTTGATGCATCATCAACATAATCCAATTTCTCAAAACTAACGGCAACATCAGTATCTAATGCTAGTCCATTACCTCCTACTAATTCAACAGGAACTTCATAATTGAAGATTTCATTATTGCTTTTTAGGAAATAACCAGTTTTGGCTGCGAACGGAAATTGAGCTACAAAAGACTCATTTCCATAATTTAATTCTTTGTCATCACCCATATCGCAAGAAGCAACTGTCCCAGCAAGTAATGTCAAAAGAAATAATTTTTTAAATATATTTTTCATGTTTTATGATTTATTTGATTAATACTAATTATCCCAAAATACTTTAGACGTAAATGCATCTCCAGAAGTTTGAACTGGAACGTTGTTAGGATTTGTTCCATATTCAGTAGATGGATACAACAAACGTACTGGTAAAACAGTGCTGGTTGCATTTGGTGCTACTGGAATATCTGGATATCCTGTTCTTCTGTTTTCA
>CAIJXW010000138.1 GCA_903824755.1 uncultured Bacteroidota bacterium
CAGAAATTTATGATTATTTGAAATTATTATATGCTAGAATTGGCAAAACATTTTCGCCGATTTCTGGTCTAGAAGTAAAGAAAAATTCTGTTACAGATGTCGTTAATATAGTGAAAACATTTGAAACGGCTAGTAAATGGATGTTACTTTCCCCTATTGTTCTTGAAAAAGATAGAACGCTCGAAAACAAGCTAAAATCATTATTGCAACAAGGTTTTGCTAGGGTATTAATCAATAATGAAATCGTGCGATTAGATGAATTAGAGGGTATTTCAATAAAAAACAAAGACCTCTTTTTGATAATAGACCGAATTGTTGTTGCCGATGACGAAGAATTTTATAATCGGCTTTCAGATGCTATCCAAACGGCTTTTTATGAAGGAAAAGGTACTTGTTATTTGCAAGAAATTGCGACACAAAACCGATTGAAATTTAGCAATAATTTTGAGCTTGATGGGTTGACTTTTTTAGAACCAAACGTTCATTTGTTTAGCTTCAATAATCCTTATGGTGCCTGCCCAGTTTGTGAAGGTTATGGAAATGTGATTGGAGTTGATGAAGAATTAGTGGTGCCAAATACTACTTTATCTATTTTTGATAATGCTATTTATGCTTGGCGAGGAGAAAGTATGAGCTGTTATCGAGATGAGTTGGTCAATAATGCTTATAAATTCGATTTTCCTATTCACAAACCCTACTTTCAACTTTCGGAAACCCAAAAAGAACTTCTTTGGCAAGGAAATAACTATTTTATGGGGCTAAATGATTTCTTTAAAGAATTGGAAGAAAAAAATTATAAAATACAGAATCGGGTGATGTTATCTCGATATCGAGGCAAAACGAAATGCCAATCTTGCAAAGGAAAAAGACTCCGAAAAGAAGCTTCATTTGTTAAAATAAATGATAAAACTATTTCAGACTTGGTGGATTTACCCATAAAGAAATTGGTGCTTTTCTTTGAATCTATATCGCTTTCTGATTATGATAAAACGGTTGCAAATCGGTTACTTTTAGAAATTAATAGCCGATTAAAATTTTTATTGGACGTTGGTTTAGATTATCTAACATTAAATAGAAACTCAGCAACACTCTCTGGCGGGGAATCGCAACGCATCAATTTGGCCACATCTCTCGGAAGTAGTTTGGTAGGGTCGATGTATATTCTGGACGAGCCAAGCATAGGTTTGCACCCAAAAGATACCGAAAAATTGATTACGGTTTTGCTTTCTCTTCGTGATTTAGGAAATACTGTAATCGTTGTCGAACATGATGAAGACATCATGAAAGCTGCCGATATGATTATCGATATTGGCCCAGAAGCAGGTACTCACGGTGGAGAACTAGTGGCACAAGGAACTTTTTCGGAAATATTAAAATCTTCATCGCTAACTTCTAAATATTTGAATGGGAATTTGAAAATTGAAATCCCTAAAACAAGACGCACTTGGAGTAACTATATTGAAATTATTGGGGCTCGTGAAAATAATTTACAAAATGTAAATGTAAAATTTCCTTTAGAAATTTTGACGGTAATAACTGGAGTTTCTGGTAGTGGAAAAAGCACGCTCGTTAAGAAAATCCTGTTTCCTGCCATGCAAAAAAAGCTAGAAGGAATTGGTGAAAAAGCAGGGCAGTTTACAGAAATTCAGGGTTATTATCATAAAATTCGCCATATTGAATATATCGATCAAAACCCAATTGGAAGAAGTTCAAGATCGAATCCCGTCACCTATATTAAGGCCTATGATGATATTAGAGAGTTGTTTGCCAAAGAAAAGTTATCCAAAATTAGAGGCTACCAACCCAAACATTTTTCTTTTAATGTTGATGGTGGTCGATGTGAAACTTGCAAAGGGGAAGGAACTATAAATGTAGAAATGGTTTTTATGGCCGATGTGCAATTGCCCTGCGAAACCTGTAATGGTAAGCGTTTTCAGAAAGAAGTTCTTGAAATTAATTTTGAAGGAAACAATATAGATGCTATTTTGACTATGACAGTCGATGAGGCTTTAGAATTTTTTATTAGTAAAAATCAAAACAAAATAGTTCAAAAAATTCAGCCGCTTCAAGATGTTGGACTAGGATATGTTCAGCTCGGGCAATCTTCTTCTACGCTTTCTGGTGGAGAAGCACAACGAATAAAATTAGCTTCTTTTTTAGTAAAAGGAACTACAAAAGAAAAAGCTTTGTTTATATTTGATGAACCCACAACAGGATTGCATTTTCATGATATTAAAAAATTGCTCACCTCGTTTGATGCTTTAATTGAAAAAGGCCATTCAATTATTGTTATTGAACATAATTTGGACATGATAAAATGTGCCGATTATATTATTGATTTAGGCCCTGAAGGGGGAGAAAATGGAGGAAAAATTTTAGCAACTGGAACTCCTGAAGATGTCATAAAAATTAAAAATTCTATTACAGGAACCTATCTAAAAGAAAAACTTAAGCATTAATTAACTACAATTTTCTTAGTAATTCTTTTTCCATTTGCCTCAAGAACAAATAGATACATACCGCTTTTAAAATTAGTAAGATTTATTTGTTCCAATTGCTTTGCCTTTTGAAAAGTTTTTGAAAATACCTGCTTTCCATGCAAATCAAACACTTCTATTGAATAATCTTGTGCTAATAATGTTCCTTTATTAATATTAATAATCGATTTGGTTGGATTTGGAAAAAAACTAACCTGAAATTCAGATTCATAATTTTCTACATTTAGAGCAGTATCTAAAATTGAAAAATGTAGCATCGCTCCTATTGCTGCTTTTGCAACATTATGAACGTAAGGTGGATCCATGTTTATCAATAAATCGGTAGGAGTATGTCTATGCGTAGTTTCATTTGTTTCAAAAAAACCAGTGATTACCTCATTATTACTCTGAAATGACATATAATCAGATGCATAAGCATAGCTCAAAACTGTATTTAATGGCGAATACAAACCAACACAAGCAATGAGTTCATTAGTAAATACATTTGACGCCGCATTGTTTGAAGTGGGAGTGGAAGTATCTCGCTCACAAGTAATTGAATTATTTATAACTCCTGCAACTCCGCCAACTTCATCAATATTAAACAAAAGACGAATGTCCATTTTTGGGGTAGTACCGTTTACAATAGTTGAAACATAGTGCTGACTTCCATACAATCCGTCCTCTTCTCCACTAAAATTTATAAATTTAATCGAATATTTTGTTGGAACATTTTGCAACAACCGAGCTACTTCTAGTATCGATACTACTCCACTTCCATTATCATTTGTTCCCGAACCGCCTATTGAGTCATAATGCCCGTCAATAATAACAAAAGTATTTGGATATACAGTACCTACTTTTGTTACGATAAGATTTTTGCAAATTGCAGGAGAACCAGGATAAGTATAGGCGTCTTCTTGAATTTGGCTAATCGTATAACCATAACTTAAGTATTTGTTTTTTAGCCAAATAAAAGTGTTTTCGAGTTCTTGTGTACCTCTTCGTTTTAAACCTAAGGCTTCATATTCGGTCAAATTATTCAAAATATTAGTACTTGAACATTGATTTGCGATTGAAGCATAGGTGGCATTAAAGGTCTGAGATAGTGCCAAATTGCTAAAAAGCAATGTTGAAAAAACTATAAAAAAAACTGAAAAAATTGACTTCATTATTGCTACCTATTTTATTTGTGAACGAAGATAGTAAATCAACCTATATTTTTGAAAAAATTACTGTTAAAACAATTATAATAAAACCTAACAATACTTTATTGTTCTTAAAAATAAAAGGAAAATTTATAAAAAATTAAGGCAAATAGTCAACTAATTTCTTTGTAAGATTTTGCCTTGAATAATTTTGTAATCCTATGGCATGTGATTTTAAATTTCCTTCTAAAAAAGCGTTGTAAAATTCTATAATAGTGCTTTTTAATTTTTCTTTTTCATTATAATTGACAAAAACTCCTGTGTTTGTTTCTTTAATTATTTTGGCAAAATCAGATTCGTTTGGACCAATAGCAAGTATAGGTCGTTCTGAAACCATATATTCAAATAATTTTCCTGGAATAATGCTTTTTGTATCCTCGGAATTTATCTCAATTAACAATAAAACCTGTGATTTTCTTTGTTGTTCAAGTGCTTCTTTGTGAGATATATAACCTAAATTATTTATGAATTTTGATAAACCGAAACTTTGAATTGTCTCTATTACTTCTGAACTAATTGCTCCAATTAATTTCAGCTCAAAATGGGAAGAAAAAATGGTATTTTCATTAATTAATTCTGATAAACATTCCCATAATATTTGCGGATTCCGTTCTGATAATAATGAACCAATATGTGCCAATGAAAATTTTTCATCAAGTTTTTGTTTGTCACTATTTTCTAGGTCATATCCGTTAGTAATCACCTCGATTGGCTTAGATGTAATTACCTGAAATTCAGCTTTTGTTGTTTGGCTAGTAACTATAATTTTATCTGCCGAATTTAAGATTTTATGTTCTAATTTTTTATGCTTTTTTATTGAAAAAGTGGTCAATTTCAAAGCTTTATGATACCCTATTGTTGTCCATGGATCCCGAAAATCAGCCAGCCAATTTATCGTGCATTTTTTCTTTAATTCTAAACCAATCAAATGCAAACTGTGTGGTGGTCCTGAAGTAATTATCGTTTCAATTTGATGTTCTGAAATATACTTTTCTAAAAATGAAACTGAAGGTTTTACCCAAAAAATTCGGGCGTCTGGAATAAAAATATTTCCGCGAATCCAAAGTAATAATTGATCTAAAAACGTTTGTTTTTTTGAATTCGGAATTATACCAGAACTAATTTTTTTTGTCTTATTTTTTGAAAAAATGGAAGCCAAACCATACGGCTCAAAAATAGGTTTTTTGATAATAATTGCTCGATCTGAAACCTGCGAAACCAAATTTTCATCAATAATCGGATAAGACGGATTTTCAGGAACATAAACAATAGGCTGCACTCCAAAATCAGGTAAGTATTTCACAAACTTTAACCATCGCTGAACGCCTGGCCCTCCAGCTGGCGGCCAATAATAGGTGATGATTAATACTTTTTTTGAAGCGTTACTATCTAAAATTGGTTTCATAATCTAATATGTTTTAATAGCTAAATTATTCTTCAATTTTAGTCGCTTTTTTTCTCTCAAAATAAATACCTAAAAGAAGTAGTATAACCATTCCAAATGCACTAATCAGCGTAATTCTATTTCCTGTTATTATAACTTGTGGTTCAAATTTGAATTCGATTGTGTGGTTTCCTGCAGGAATATTCATTCCTCGCAAAGCATAATCAACATTTATTATTGGTGTTAATTTTCCATCTATTGTTGCATTCCAGCCTTCTTTATAATACATTTCTGAAAAAACCGCAAATCCAATATTGGCATTTTTCGATTTATAAAGAATATGATTTGGTTTATAAGTAATCAATTCTATTGTTGCCGTTGAATCTTTGACAAATGTGGATTGAGAAACTACATCATTTTGGGTAATTGCAGTGTTTTTTGTGTCTAATGAACTTAAAGCTTTCATTTCAGCATCGGCAGAATCAACTTTCAAAACCTTGCCAACAAACCAAGCATTTCCGTTATGAAATGGATTGACGATTGGTATTTCTTTATCTTCGGCAGAAACAATTAGATATTTCACATTTAAGGCACACAAAACTGGAATTTCTTTTTTTAATGAAAGCGTATTTGCATCAATAATTTCGCCCAAATTACCTATTCCTTTTTCTATTTGATAATCAAAAAGCTCTTGCATTTTTCTTGGTTTCACAGCACTATATCCACCAATGGAATGATGAAAATAGGAAGCTCTAGAATTTGACAACCCTCCCGAAAGTTCAAAAACTCTAAATATTGATTTGTCTTCTAGAATTAATGAATCGGCCATATTTTGTTGAAATGGTGCATCAACTTCAATTGGATTTTTGAAATCTTTATTGCTTACATATTTTTTATCGACAAGAAATAAATCGGTAATCATCAAAAAACCAACTAAGATAATTGCCGTATTTTTTGATAATCTATCTTTAGTATAGATGTATAATAGAAGAAATGATAGTAAAACAAAAAATCCTGAACGCAATAAATCGGCCGAATAAAGTGTTTTTCTATCTGCTTTCAGAGCGTCCAAAAAGTCTGGACCATAGAGTTTTGCAATTTCTACATCTCCAGCTCCCGAAAAACTAAACATTCCTTTAAATAAAAATAAGGTAATAAATAATCCTAAAACTAGGGCGGTTGATTTCCACAAACTATCCCATTGTTTTTCTTTATCATTAGAGAAAAAAGACTGCAAACCCATTACTGCAAGAACAGGAATACACAATTCCGTGATAACTTGAATAGAAGATACAGCTCTAAATTTATCATACATCGGAACAAAATCAATAAAGAAATCGGTAATAAATGAAATGTTTTTTCCCCAAGACAAAATCAACGAAAATAATGCTCCTGCAACAAAAACATACTTAATTTTTCGTTTGTCGTGAAATAATCCTAAAACGCATAAAAAGAAAACCACCGCACCAATATAGGCTGGAGCGGCAACAATAGGTTGGTCTCCCCAATAGGTTGGCATGCCATCGGCTGCATATTGAACGGCTTGTTCTTCTGAAATATATTGCCCCTCGCCCACTTGTTGTTGTTGAAGATAGCGAACCATTTCGGACTCTTTGCTCAAACTTTCATTATTGGCACCGCCAAAAAGCCTAGGAGCAATCAAATTCAGACTTTCGGCAATTCCGTAGCTATATTCGGTGATATAGTTTCTGTCCAAAGTGGCTCCATCGGTTTTCTTTTTTCCTTCTGGGTTGATTGTAAGCTCGCTTTTTCCTCGTGTACTGCTTTTTGCATATTCGGCGGTTGCCAAAAGTGAAGTTGCGTTAGCCCCTATCGCTAATATTCCCGATACTAATAGTATTCCTATAACTTTTATGAGGGATTTTAAATCGTTATTTTTATAATATTGATAAACATAATATACGGATAGAAAAGCAATTAGAAACAACAAATAATATGTCATTTGAGGGTGATTTGCATTTATTTCTAAAGAAACTGCAAGCATTGTTAGAATAGCACCAACTAAAAATCGCTTATTAAAAACAAGCATTATTCCAGCAATTACTAGAGGCATATAGGCAATTGCATGGGCTTTTGCATTGTGTCCAACACCGAGAATTATAATCAAATAGGTAGAAAATCCAAAGGCTAACGCACCAAAAAAAGCTTTGAGCGGATCAGTTTTTAAAACCAATAGCAAGACATAAAACCCTAAAAAATAAAGAAATAAATAATCTGCAGGTCGAGGAATAAATCGTAAAAAACTATCTATTTTACCTATAAAATCATAAGGATATTTGGCTCCTAATTGATACGTTGGCATTCCGCCAAAAGACGAATTTGTCCAGTATGGCTCCGCATTTTCGGTGGCTCGGAAATCAATTTGTTCTTTTGCCATTGCCGAATAATGAATAATATCCGACTGATAGATTTTTTTGTTTTGAAGAACGGGATAAAAATAAAGTAAAGCTACAAACACAAAACCAATAATAGCAAGTGCGTGAGAATAGTATTTTTGAAATGTTTTCATTTTCTATTTTTAGTTGACCGTAAAAGTAAAAAATAAATCAATCATAGTGGAATAAATAACTAATAATTGTAGGCTATTCTATTTCTTCAAAGTCAACATATTCGCCAACTTTTTTAGTTTCTTTTGGTTTTGTAGTTTTACTATTTTGAAAGTTATCCGAATTATTAGAACTATTGTTTTGGTTGTTTTGATGCTGTTCTTGAAAATTTCGCCCTGCTTTGAATTCTCTAAAATCCCGCCCACACGTGCCGCCGCATCAATCACCTGGTCGGGTTTTTCCTTCTGGAACCAGCC
>CAIJXW010000139.1 GCA_903824755.1 uncultured Bacteroidota bacterium
AAGAAATTGTTTTCTGCTTTTTACCGATTGAAGACTTTTTTCAAAGAAGATTTCGTTTGTTTCTAATCCTAAATGATAAATAGGGTTTTCTATATGCACAACTTCAATATTATTTATAAAAAGTTGATAAGATAGATAATTATCCATGCCATAAAAATCATTTTTTATATCATAATTTGCCAAAAAAAAGGTTTCTTTTGGAATTAAAAGATTGCCAGAAAAAACATATTTATACGGATTTAAGTTTCTTTCAAAAGCTGATTTTTCTTCTCGTTCTTTACCATATTTATAGCGAAATGTGCTTTTTGAATTTGGTTGCATATCTTCATAACAATATCCGCCCAAAACAACTTGTTTTTTATTAATGTCTAAATTGGAAATGTAGTTGCTAATGAAATTATTTCTAACAGGAATAGTATCTGAATCTAGAAAAAGTAAATTTTCAAACTGAGCTTTTTTTGCTAATAAATTTCTAATCGCACTTCTTCCAATATTGTTTTTTTGAACTACATAACTACAATTTTCGAGTTCGTTGATTTTGTCGTTTTCTTGGTGAAACAGTTGTGACCCATCATCAAAAACAATAATTTCGTATATAATATTGGTCTCGATTGCTTGTTTATTAAGTTTATTAATAAGGTTAAAAACATTATAATTATATGTCGGAACAAGAATTGAAAGCATTAATAGCAATTTTAGTAATATATTTGTAACGTAAAATAGTATTCAAAAGTATGGAAATTATGGATAGAATTGACTTAGCTAACATTATTTATCATAAAATTAATGATAATAAAATTGGTTTATCTAAGCAATTTGAGGATTCAAAGCAATCCATTGGCTATTTTTTTATTGATGATTTACTTCCCGAAGAAATAACATTAGAATTGTACAGATTTTTTCCAAAAAAAGATCAAATGGTTCTTAAAAAAAGCATTAGAGAGGATAAATATGTAGCGGTTCAAATGAATTTATATAATCCTATTTTAGAAGAAATTATTTATGCTTTTCAAGATAAAAAAATTGTTGATTTGATAGGTGAAATTTGTCTAATTGAAGCTCCAATTCCAGATGAATATTTATATGCAGGAGGGTTATCAATGATGGGAAATAAACAATTTTTAAATCCACATTTGGATAATTCGCATGATAAAGAGCGGGAGCGTTGGCGCGTGCTAAATCTTTTATTTTATGTCACTCCAAACTGGGAAGAACAATTTGGTGGAAATCTTGAATTATGGCCAAATGGGTTGACAGAAAATCAAATCACAATTCATAGTAAATTTAATAGATTGGCAGTTATGGTTACACATAACAAATCGCTACATTCAGTTTCTCCAGTTATTTTTGATGGTTTTCGTTGCTGTATTTCTAACTATTATTTTTCAAAAAAACCTGTTTTTGAGACGGACAAATTTCACGTAACTTCATTCCGTGGAAGACCAGAAAATAAATTTACCGATTCAATACTACAATTAGATACTTTTTTAAGAATGAATTTGAGAAAAATATTCCGAAAAGGAATAAAAGAAAATCCTCACGTTTATAAAAAGAAATAAATTTTATACTGATTTTTGAACAACTTCAAAGATAGTTGCCTCTTCACACTTTAATGTTTTTGAAGGAAACTTCATTAAAAGTGCATAATCATGAGTTGCCATTATAATGGTTTTTCCATTTGCATTAATTTTTCTTAAAACTTCCAAAACCTCCACACTAGTTTGAGGATCAAGGTTTCCAGTAGGTTCATCGGCCAAGATTAATTCAGGATCATTCAATAACGCACGTGCAATAGCGACTCTTTGTTGCTCGCCACCCGAAAGTTGATGAGGCATTTTTGAGGCAAAATTTTTCATGTCAACTTTATCTAAAACATCATCAATTTTTGCCTGCATATCGGTGCCATTTTCCCAGCCAGTAGCTTTTAGAACAAATAGCATATTTTCGTTTACATTTCTATCTGGTAATAGTTTAAAGTCTTGAAAAACGATTCCGATTTTTCTTCTCAAAAACGGAATATCATCTTCTTTTAGAGTTGACAAATCAAATCCAACAATGTGTGCTTCGCCCTCTGATAAAGGCAAGTCAGCATAAAGTGTCTTCATGAAACTACTTTTCCCAGAACCTGTTTTTCCAATAATATAGATGAATTCTCCTGGAGAAACAGCTAAATTAATATTCGATAAAATAGTTCTATTATCTTGATAAATAGTTACGTTTTTTAAAGCAAGAATTTGTTCTGACATGGATTGTTGTATTTTGTTTTTGTAAAAGTAATAAGATTTAATCAAATTGCAATTTACAATTTGAAATTATACTATTTTTTTTGATTGTTCAAAAAAGTGTTTATAATAAATAGTTACAATAGGGCGTTATTCATTTTATAAAACGATATATTTGAAACTATTAAAAACTATTATTATGCTCAAAAAATCATTGCTTTTATTACTACTAATTTTTATTTGTTTTTCAAATATAAATGCCCAAAAATCAACAATCTATTTGCATGTTTTGACCGAATATAACCATGCAATTTCTTTATATCATGAAGGGCAATTTCAATCGGCTAGATTTATTTTTGATAAAGTAAAATTAGAAAATCAGGATAATGAAGTTCAGTCCGATTGTGCTTTTTATAGTGCAAATTGCGGAATAAAATTGCTCCAATCAAATGCAGATGTCGAGATGATTGATTTCATTTCAGATTATCCAACGAGTATTTATCAAAATGAAGCGTTTCAATTATTGGCCAATTTATATTTTGAACAATCCGATTTTGCTGCCGCTTTACCTTGGTTTGAAAAAATAGAAGAAGGGAATTTAGATTCGGATTCGTTAGAGAAATTATATTTTCAGAAAGCCTATGTTTATTTTGTTTCAAAAAATAAAAAAGAGGCAATTTCTAATTTTGACAAAGTGCTTCGTTCAGAAAAATATGGTTCGCAGGCCAAATATTATTTAGGTTTTATGGCCTATGAAGGTGATGATTATAAGAAAGCAAATAACTATTTTGATGCCGTTTCTGAAGAATCACAATTCAAAGAAAAGCTATCTTATTTCAAATCCGATATGAGTTTTAAGTCTGGAGAATTTCAAAAAGCCATCGATTTAGGGATATTGGCAATGGCAAAATCTACGGCTTCAGAAAAATCAGAATTGAACAAAATCATTGGAGAAAGTTATTTCAATTTGGAAAAATATGATCAAGCAATTCCTTTTTTAAATCAATATAAAGGAAAAAAAGGAAAATGGAGCAACACGGATTATTATCAACTTGGATTTGCCTATTATCAACAAAAAGACTTTGAAAATACGATACTTAACTTCAATAAAATTATAGGAGGAAATGATTTTGTTGCACAAAATGCGTATTATCATTTAGGTGAAAGTTATTTAAAAACGGATAAAAAACAACAAGCTTTGCATGCTTTTAAAAATGCCTCTGAAATGTCATTTGAGTTAAAAATTCAAGAAGATGCATTTTTGAATTATGCTAAATTGAGTTATGACATTGGAAATTCCTATCAAAGTATTCCAGATATTTTATCAGCTTTTATAGCAAAATATCCAAATTCTTCCAGCAAAGAAACAATTGAAACCTTATTGATAAATTCCTTTGTTTCATCAAAAAACTATAAAGGAGCATTAGAATTATTGGAAAAAAACAATGCCTTTTCCAATAAACTAATATATCAAAAAGTGACTTTTTATCGTGGTTTAGAATTATTTACAGACAGCAGTTATCAAGATGCGTTAGCGATGTTCAATAAGTCAATTGGCACAGGTGTAGTATCTAAATTCAGTTCAAGAGCCACTTTTTGGAAAGCAGAATCAGAATTTATTTTGGACAATTTTAAAGATGCTTTGTTGAGTTTTAAGCAATTTGATAGTTTTGAAGATGCAAAATCAACCCCCGAATATAAAAACATGAATTATAATATTGCTTATTGCTATTTCAAATTGAAGGAATATGAGCAAGCAGGGAATTATTTTCAAAATTATATTGGTTTAGTTAGTGATGATAAAGTTCGGTTGAAAGATGCCTATTTGCGGTTGGCCGATAGCCGTTTTGTTTCTGCAAAATATTGGCCCGCGATGGACGCATATAATAAGGTAATAGAATTGAAAAGTGTCGATTCTGATTATGCAGCATTTCAGAAGGCAATTAGCTATGGATTTGTAGATAAAAACGATAAAAAAATTGATGATTTGAACAAATTTGTTTCCGTTTATTTAAAATCGCAATACCGTGATGATGCCCTTTTTGAACTTGGAAATGCGTATGTGATTGTGAATAAAAATGATTTGGCTCTAAAAACCTACGATCAATTAATAGCCGAATTTAAAAATGGTTCTTATGCTTCAAAAGCTATTTTGCGTCAAGGATTAATTTATTTTAATAGTGAAAAAGACGAATTAGCCATTTCAAAACTAAAGAAAGTGGCAGCAGAATTTCCGAAATCGGCAGAAGCATTGGAAGCGGTTTCAACAGCAAGAACAATATATGTAGATAATGGAAAAGTGGAAGAATATGCAAATTGGGTTAAGACTTTGGATTTTATTTCAGTTTCTGACGCAGATTTAGATAACGATACTTTTGAAGCTGCCGAAAAGCAATATTTGCAAAATAATAGTAAGCAAGCCATTTCTAATTTTTCTGGATATGTGGCAAAATTTCCAAATGGATTGCATGCTTTGAAAGCGAATTTTTATTTAGCACAATCCTATTATTCAGAAGGATTAGAAAGCAATTCGGTATCAAATTATGAGTATATTATTTCCAATCCAAGAAATGAATTTACTGAACAATCATTAGTTCGATTAGCACAGATTTATTTAAAATTGAAAGAAAATAACAAAGCGATTTTAGTTTTGTCAAAATTAGAAACAGAAGCCGATTTTCCGCAAAATGTCACTTTTGCCCAAGCAAATTTAATGAAGCTTTATTATGAACAAGAAGAGTATTTAAATTCAGTTATTTATGCCGAAAAAGTGATGAATAATCCGAAAACAGATAATAAAGTAAAAAGTGACGCTCAAATTATTGTAGCTCGTTCGGCTGTCAAGACAAATGATGAAGTGAAGGCTCGTTCGGCTTATTCAAAATTAGCGACTATTGCAAGTGGTGAATTAGCAGCAGAAGCATTATATTATGACGCCCATTTTAAAAATAAAGACGGCAATTTTGAAGCTTCGAATTTGGCAGTTCAAAAGCTAACAAAAGACTATTCAGGATATAAATATTTTGGTGCAAAAGGACTAATCGTTATGGCCAAAAATTTCTATGGTTTGAAGGATAGCTTTCAGGCGACCTATATTTTAGAGAGTATCATCAAAAATTTTAGCTCATTTACAGATGTAATTACAGATGCTCAAAACGAATTAGAGCTAATAAAAGCGGAAGAATCAAAAACGAATTCATCTGTAAAAGAATAGTTTTAAAATAATAATTAATAATATCATTTCAAGATATTTAAAATAATAATTTATGTTAAGAAGTCCCATTTTCATCAGAGTATTGTCTCAACGTCAATTGGTTTTTATTCTAGTTTTAGTCTCTCAAATTGTTTTTTCTCAAAAGAAAGACGAAAACATAGGTACCGAAGTTGTGAATGTCGTAAAACCGTATTCGCCTACTATTTCTGACGCATTTAAAGTCAAAGAAGCACCTTCTTTTTTGGACGATGACACTAGCAAAAGGGAGTCGATTAGTTATTCTATTTTCTCCTTTCCAGTTGCTTCTACATTTGTGCCTTCAAAAGGAAAAGCAGAAAATGTAGAAAAAGAAAAACAAGCGAGAGGATATAAAAATTATGCGACTTTAGGATTTGGAAATTATGCAACATTAAATACGTCACTATTTGTTACAGAAAACCTCAGTGACCATGAAGTTATTGGCGGAATGTTTCGTCATCTTTCTTCCCAAGGCGGAATAAAAGAGGTGGTCTTGAATGATAATTTCCTTACCACATCTTTGGATTTGTCCTACGCAAACCAGCAGGAAAATAGTAGTTGGATTTCCGATTTAGGGTTTCAAAATCAACTTTATAACTGGTATGGTATTCCTTCGGATATAGCGATTTCGGTAATTGGGATGATTAATCCATGCCATAGTTATAATCATTTTTATGCTGGAACAAAAGTTAAATTTCGAGAAGGAGTAGTACAAGATGCGGCATTAAAGTATAATCGTTTTTGGGATTCATACGGAAGTGTAGAAAATCGATTTTTCGCAAAACCAAGCATTGAATTTGGCTTTGCCAGAAAAAAGATAAAAACAGTATTAAGTTTGGATTATCTCAAAGGAGCTTTGGGTCGAAACGATGCTGGAGGAGAAGCAAATTTATATGGAATTACGAATTTTGGTGTGCAACCTAGTTTTATAATTAATAAGGACAATTGGGCTATAAAAGTTGGTGCTTCTTTATTTTATTCATTGGATTCAAAACATTCAAATAGCAAGTTATTTGTCTATCCAGATGTAACCGCTTCGTTGAAAGTTGTGGGAGATTATATGATTTTTTATTCGGGTTTAACGGGTGGTTTGGAGAACAATTCTTATCGTGATTTTACCAACGAAAATCCATTTATTTCTCCCAATTTAGGAGTTCCATCGATAGTGCCAACCAATATGCAATATGATTTTTTTGCTGGATTGAAAGGAAAATTAGCCAACAGCGTAAATTATACACTAAAAGGAACTTATAAATGCGAAAAAAACAAATCTTTATTCAAGCATAATGAATATAATTTATTTGGACTAAATGATAATTATCAATATGGAAACTCTTTTTCTGTGGTGTATGACAATATAAGAACGCTTAGTTTTTATGGGGAAATAAAAGCTGATTTATCAAAAAAAGTAGCATTTGGAATCAATGGTACTTTTAGTAATTTTTCGACAACAAATCAAAAAGAAGCTTGGAATTTACCAACATTAAAAATGGGTTCAAATTTGTCAGTTTCTATTGCAAAAAAATGGAAATTCAGTTCAGAGGTATTTTATATTGGAGAACGGAAGGAGTTTTTACAAATTTCTTTCGAACCCGCTTTTATTGAAGGAGTTCAAACTTTGAAGAGTTATTTTGATGCCAATATAAACCTTGAATACAGATATTCTGATAGGCTTTCGGGTTTTTTAAAATGCAATAATTTGACCAATAATAGGTATCAAAAATGGGTTAGTTATCCAGTTCAAGGACTTCAGGTTGTTTTGGGTGCAAATTATAAATTTGATTTTTAGAAAGCATTAGAAGGAAAGGAGCAAAGGGAGTTTTAATTATTTTATTTTTAAGATTAGAAACCTTCCTACCTTTGCCAATCAAAATCGTTGCATCAAAAATAAATGACTTTCAAACAAAAAATTCATCATCAATATATTCAACAAGTTCAAGACAAAGAAGATGTTTTGAGGGATATGATTTTGGCATTAACCGAAGACTCAAAAAATGATGCTAAAGGGTCTGCTGGAGACAAACACGAAACCGCCTTATCGATGATGCACTTGGAGCAGGAGAAACTCAACTATAAACTTAAGGAAGTAGTAGAGCAAAAATTACTTTTGGATAAAATAGATGCTACTATGCCACATAATACAGTAGCTCTGGGTAGTTTAATTCAAGCTAATGGTACAAATTTATATGTTTGTTTGGCGTTATCTAAAATCACTATTGACGGAAAAACCATAATTGCATTGTCGCCACAATCTCCCTTAGGAGCAAAATTAATGGGAAAAAAAGTAGGATTTCAATTTGAAATAAACACGACAAAATATGAAATTGAAGCCATTTTTTAGAATACATTTTTACAATCTATAACTTAAGTATAGATTTCTTTCTTTTTTATTTTAAAATTTATACAAAAATAGCATTTTAAGTTTTTAATTGTAACTAAATATTTGTTTTTGGTTTTAATTAGGAATCTAATTACTCACTTTTGCCCTATCAAAATATATATAATTATGTGTGGTATATTAGCTATTATTGGAAAAGGTAAAGAGGAAGCAGTTGTCAAAGAACTTTCAAAGAGAATGTCTCATCGCGGGCCAGATGAAAGCGATATTTATCAAACAGAAAACGGTCATTTTTTGAGTCATGAGCGTTTGTCAATCATAGATTTGCATTCAGGAAAACAGCCAATACAGGGTACTTCAACAGCCTATATGGTTCACAATGGGGAAATTTATAACCATCAAGAATTGAGAGACGGCATATTGAAAGACCATCGATTTAGAACAAAATCTGATTCGGAGGTAATTGTACATTTATATGAAGAATTTGGATATGATTTCTGTAATTTACTTGATGGAGATTGGGCTTTTGTAGTTGTTGATGGCGATGATTTTATTGCAGGTCGCGACCCGATGGGCGTAAAACCACTTTATTACGGATTGGACGATAGGGGCAGAGTCTATTTTTCTTCAGAAATGAAGCCGATTTCAGACCAATGTAAGACTTTTTCTACATTTCCACCAGGTCATTATTATACGCCAAAAACGGGTTTTGTAAAATATTATATACCTGAATATGAGGATTTTGAAAAAGCAATTCAGCCATTAGATTTAGAATTAATTCGAACCACTTTGATAGAATCTACACGAAAAAGATTAATGAGTGACGTTCCAATTGGTGTTTTGCTTTCAGGAGGATTAGATTCTTCATTAACATCATCAATAGCGGCTCGTTTATTGGCAGAAAAAGGAAAGAAACTTCATTCTTTTTCGATAGGATTAGATGCCGATGCACCCGATGCTGTGGCTGCTCGAAAAGTAGCAGATTTTTTAGGAACAGAGCATCATGAAATTCATTTTACAATAGAAGAAGGAATCAAAATATTAGAAAAATTAATTTGGCATTTAGAAACCTATGATGTAACCTCAATTCGGGCAAGCACACCAATGTATTTTTTATCGAAAGCAATAACAGATTTAGGAATAAAAGTGGTGCTTTCTGGCGAGGGTGCCGATGAGATTTTTGGTGGATATTTATATTTTAGAAACGCACCTTCATTGGAGGAGTTTCAAAAAGAAACCATCGAAAGAGTTCAAAAATTGTTCACCGCCGATTTGCTTCGGGCGGACAAGTCAACGATGGCACATGGGCTAGAGGCACGAGTTCCTTTTTTGGATAAAGCATTTTTGGAAATGGCAATCCAAATTAAGCCAGAAGAAAAACAACCAAAAACGTATCAAGGAGTAGAGAAATATATATTGAGAAAAGCGTTTGACACGCCAGAAAACCCTTATTTGCCTCAAGAAGTATTGTGGCGACAAAAAGAACAATTCTCTGATGGAGTAGGTTATAATTGGATTGATAAATTGATTGATTATTGTGCGACACAAGTTTCGGATTTGCAGATGCAGGGAGCAGAAAAGGAGTACCCATATAATACGCCAACCACAAAAGAGGCCTATTTTTATAGATCAATTTTCAATAAATATTACCCACAACTTAGTGCAGCACAAACAGTTAGAAAATGGATTCCGAAATGGCAAGAAAACCAAGATCCGAGCGGACGAGCAAATGCGGCACATGTCCAAGCGGATATTGAAATTGCTAAATAGAAAATAGCGTGTTAATTTTTTTTAGTTTGTTTATGAAAAACGTCTGCAAATTTGCAGGCGTTTTTTTTCTGTTTAATGAAAAATAACTAACAAATGTTAATAACTTACGGGTTAAAATAAGCGTTTTTAAAGGATATTAATTCTTGTTTATCTATATTTGTACGTTAAACAAAAAAACATTCAGAATAACAATAATATGAGCGAAGAAATCAACAAAAATAATTATTCCGCGGATAGTATTCAGGCATTAGAAGGAATGGAGCATGTTAGAATGCGTCCATCGATGTATATTGGAGATGTAGGTGTGAGAGGATTGCACCATTTAGTTTATGAAGTAGTCGATAACTCGATTGATGAAGCAATGGGAGGCCATTGTGACAAGATAATTGTAGATATCAACGAAGACGGTTCAATAACCGTTGAAGATAATGGTAGAGGTATTCCAGTTGGAATTCATAAAAAAGAAGGCGTTTCTGCATTGGAAGTTGTTATGACTAAAATTGGTGCAGGAGGTAAATTCGATAAAGATTCCTACAAAGTTTCTGGAGGACTGCACGGAGTTGGAGTTTCTGTAGTAAATGCGTTATCAAACCATTTGAGAGCTACGGTTCATAGCACTGACGGAAAGGTCTATGAACAAGAATATGAAAAAGGAAAATCATTATATCCTGTAAAAGTAATTGGCGAAACTACAAAACGTGGTACCATAGTTACTTTCTATCCAGACCCAACAATTTTTACACAAACAGTTGAATATTCTTATGACACGCTTTCGGCTCGCATGCGAGAATTGTCTTACCTTAATAAAGGAATTACAATTACGTTTACCGATAAAAGAGAGGTTGACAAAGACGGAAATTATGCGCAAGAAATTTTTCATTCTGATGAAGGATTAAAAGAATACATTCGTTATTTAGATGGCAATCGTGAACCAATTATTTCACATGTTATTTCGATGGATTCTGAAAAAGGAGAAATTCCCGTTGAAGTTGCATTGATTTATAATACCAGTTATACTGAGAATATTTTTTCTTATGTAAACAATATAAATACCCACGAAGGGGGAACGCACTTGCAAGGATTTAGAACAGGGCTAACACGTTCTTTGAAGAAATATGCAGATGCTTCAGGAATGCTTGACAAGTTAAAGTTTGAAATCTCTGGAGATGACTTCCGTGAAGGATTAACGGCAATTATTTCTGTAAAAGTTGCCGAACCACAATTTGAAGGGCAAACAAAAACCAAACTAGGAAATAGAGAAGTAGTTTCGCCAGTG
>CAIJXW010000140.1 GCA_903824755.1 uncultured Bacteroidota bacterium
AGACCTAGAAATTGCATCAAAATCTAGAAGATTATTTGCATTAATAATAGATTTCTTAATTATACAATCTTTATATTTTTCTTACATCTACCTCGAAGAAAAAACAACTATTTGGGATTATTTGGATAGAGATTTTGATCTATTCGAAACTTTAATAGGACTATTAATTGCTTTAATTTATGGTGGGATTATTTATCCCATTTTTTCAGGAAATCTAGGACATAGGATAATGGGATTAAAAGTAGTGAACATTGAAAATAAATTAAATTTTAATATTTTTTATGAAGGTGCATTTAGAGAATTTGTAAAAGGCATTTGCATTGTACTAATAATTCCTAATCTATGGATTTTGTTCAGCAAACAAAACCAAAATATATATGATAAATTATTCAAAACAATCGTTGTCAAACGATAAAAAATAAATACCACGAACCATATAAAAAACAAAGGTATCCCAACCTAATCTAAACTTTATTTCTTACTTTTACTTTTCAATTATAACCAAAAATACAATTTTGGTTGAAATATAAAAGTCATGAAGCTCAATTCGCAAACGGTAGAAATAGACGGAATCGACAAAGAAATTCTTCGGGATTTGATGGAAGATGCCCGAAAACCAATCCTCCAAATTGCCAATAAAATCGGTATTTCGGGAGCAGCAATTCACCAAAGATTAAGAAAACTAGAACAATCGGGAGTAATTTCGGGTTCAAAATTCATTGTCAATAACAAAGTTTTGGGCTACAGCACTATGGCCTTCGTAGGCGTATATCTTGACAAAGCCGCCCGAAATCCAGAAGCCGTTAAGGAATTAAGAAAAATTACGGAAGTGCTAGAATGTCATTATACAACTGGAAATTGGTCTATTTTAATAAAAATTATTTGCCGTGATAATGAACATTTAATGACCCTTTTAAATACAAAAATTCAAGCCATCGAAGGCGTTTCTAGAACTGAAACCTTCATTTCGTTAGACCAGCAAATCGAAAGGCAAATCCAATTATAATTAACTATAATCGCATTTTCACAAAAAAAAACGGGAAACACTAGGCTTCCCGTTTTTTTTTTTATTTCACTAATGATTATCGTCTGTTCATATATATCATTATATAATATAATAACGTGGCAATCGATCCAATTGCTGCAACAACATAGGTTCTTGCCGCCCATTTCAAAGCATCTTTTGCTCCATCTTGCTCTTGTGAAGTCAACATATTTTTGTTTTCTAACCACGCCAAGGCTCTATTACTAGCGTCATATTCTACGGGTAACGTGATAATCGAAAACACGGTTGTGGCCGCAAAAATGATGATTCCCATTAATAGTAATGCTGGAAAAGTGTTAATTAATAAAATTCCACCAATCAAAATCCATTGCACATAACTTGACGTTACGCTCAAAATAGGAACCAATTTGGATCGCATTTCTAACCAGCTATAAGCTGTAGCATGTTGCACTGCGTGACCACATTCGTGGGCAGCAACAGCGGCAGCGGCAGCGTTTCTTTGATTATAAACGGCTTCACTCAAATTTACTGTTTTGTCCATCGGATTGTAATGATCCGTTAATTGACCTGGGGTTGAAATTACTTTTACATCGGTAATTCCATGATCTGCGAGCATTTTTTCGGCGATTTCAGCACCGCTCATTCCGTTTTGCAAATGCAATTTTGAATACAATTCGAATTTGTTTTTTAATCGGTTGCTCACGAACCAACTAACTAACATTATTAATCCTGCTAAAATTAAATACATAATTATTATTTTAAAAATATAAAGTTACTAAATTATAATCAAATTACAAGCCAAAATTTTAAACTGCAATTTTGTCATTATCCTACCAGGTTAATCACTTTTCCTGGAACAATTATTACTTTATTTGGCGTTCTTCCTTCTAGTTGTTTCAGGGTTCGTTCGTCTTTCATGATGATTTCTTGAATTTCTGAAACAGACAAATCTAACGATAATTCTATCGTAAATCGCATTTTTCCATTGAAAGAAACAGGATATTCCTTGCTGCTTTCTACTAAATATTTCTCGTTTACTACAGGAAAATCAACCGTTGAAATAGATTCCGAATGACCTAATTGCAACCACAATTCTTCTGCAATGTGTGGTGCATAGGGCGAAATCAATATTGCCAATGGCTCTAAAATAGCCCGTTCATGACAATTTTGTGCAGTCAATTCATTTACACAAATCATAAACTGAGATACCGAAGTATTGAAAGAGAAATTCTCAATGTCTTCGTTTACTTTTTTGATGGTTTTATGCAAACTTTTCAAACTGTCTTTCGATGGTTCGTTATCCGTTATAATCCAACCTTTATTATCATCGTTATACAAACGCCACAATTTTTTTAAGAACCCGAAAACTCCCGAAATCCCTGCTGTATTCCAAGGTTTTGCTTGTTCTAAAGGGCCTAAAAACATTTCGTATAAACGCAAGGTATCGGCTCCATATTCTGCACAAATAGTATCTGGAGTAACGACATTGTATTTCGATTTTGACATTTTTTCGACTTCACGACCAACGATGTATTTGTCATTATCTTCAAAAATGAATTGTGCGTTTTTATATTCTTCTCTTGAGTTTTTAAAAGCCTCAATATTTAATTCATCAGAAGTATTTACTAATGAAACATCAACGTGAATTGCTTGAACGTTCAAACCTCTAATTTTGCTTTTTGTATAAAATGTATTTGTTCCAACTTCTCGGTAAACAAAAGCACTCATTCCTAAAATCATTCCCTGATTTATCAATTTCTTGAAGGGTTCTTCGGTGGGTGCAAAACCTCTGTCTTTTAGAAATTTGTTCCAAAAACGAGCATACAATAAATGTCCCGTTGCGTGTTCGCTTCCACCAATATACAAATCTACACTTTCCCAATAGTTTAAAGCTTCTTGACTTGCAAATTCGTTCTCGTTGTGTGCGTCCATATAGCGCATCCAATACCAAGAACTTCCCGCCCAACCTGGCATGGTGTTGAGTTCTAGTGGAAAAACTGTTTTGTTATCAACCAAAATTGTATCGACAACTTTATTGTTTGCAGAATCCCAAGCCCATACTGTGGCATTCCCTAATGGCGGTTGCCCGTCTTCGGTTGGCAAGTATTTTTCGACTTCGGGCAAAACAATTGGCAAATGTTTTTTGTCAATCATTTGTGGCAAACCGTTTATATAATAAACAGGAAATGGCTCTCCCCAATACCGCTGACGAGAAAATACAGCATCACGCAATCTATAATTGATTTTGCCTTTTCCTTGATTTATTTTTTCTAATTCTGCTATGACTTTTTTGGTGGCTTCTTTATAATTCAATCCATTCAAAAAATCTGAATGAGCAATAATCACATTGTCTTTTGAGCCATAAGCTTCTTTTGAAATGTCTATGTTTTCAAAAATATTTTTGATTGCTGGCATTCCGTTTTGTCCTTTGAAGAAATTTGCAAATGCATAATCTCGTTCGTCTCCACAAGGAACTGCCATTACGGCTCCTGTTCCATAACCTGCAAGAACATAATCTCCTATCCAAACTGGAATTGCTTCTTTTGTAAATGGGTGTTCGGCAAACGCCCCCGTAAAAACCCCTGAAATGGTTTTTACATCGGCCATTCTTTCTCGCTCCGAGCGTTTTGCTGTTTTTTCGATATAGGCTTCAACCGCTGCTTTTTGTTCGGCAGTTGTGATTTCGGCAACCAATTCGTGTTCGGGTGCCAAGGTCATGAACGTAACTCCAAAAAGGGTGTCAGGACGGGTGGTGAAAACCTCGATATAGTGTTGTTTTCCTTCGGTTTTTGACTTTTGACTTTCGACTTTAAAGGAAACCATCGCTCCTACTGATTTTCCTATCCAATTTCGTTGGCTTTCTTTGATGCTTTCGCTCCAATCGATGTCGTTTAATCCTTGCAACAAGCGTTCGGCATAGGCTGAAATTCGCATGCTCCATTGTGTCATTTTCTTACGGATAACGGCATGTCCGCCACGTTCTGAAACGCCATTTATTATTTCGTCATTTGCAAGTACGGTTCCTAATCCTGGGCACCAATTGACTTCTGTTTCGGCGAGATACGTTAATCGATATTGCAAGAGGATTTTTTGCTGTATATCTGATGAAAACGAACGCCATTGTGTTGCTGAAAATTCTTGAATTTCATCATCACAAACTGCATTTACAGTTGCATTTCCTTCTTTTTCAAAAATTGAAATTAGGGTGCTAATATCTTCCGCTTTGTCTGAATTTTTATTATACCAGGAGTTGAATAATTGAATAAAAATCCATTGTGTGTGTTTATAATAATCGGCATTTGAGGTGCGGATTTCTCGAGACCAGTCGAAAGAAAATCCGATTTTGTCAAGCTGATCGCGGTATCTTGCTATATTTTCTTTGGTGGTTTTGTCGGGGTGTTGCCCAGTTTGAATGGCATATTGTTCGGCTGGCAATCCAAAACTATCATAGCCTTGTGGGTGCAAAACATTGAATCCTTTGTGTCGTTTGAAACGAGCATAAATATCGGAAGCGATGTATCCTAATGGGTGTCCTACGTGCAATCCTGCTCCTGATGGATAAGGAAACATATCCAAAACGTAGTATTTTGGTTTAGCTACGCTCAATTTGGCTTCGCCTCGGGTTTCGGAATTGTTTTTTGCGGCAAATGTTTGGTGTTCAAACCAGTATTTTTGCCATTTTGATTCTACTTCGGTAGGGTTGTATTTCATTGGGTTTTTGTTCATAATATGATTCGATATTGGACTTGCCAATGTGAATTTGTTATTGTTTTGGGCAATTGTCGATTTGCCAAAAAAAAACTCTTTAGCCCCGATGGAAGCAAGTATCCCGAGCTTTTTTGCTCGGATACTGCGGACAGCGGGAATGGCATTTTTTAAAGTGCCAAAAAATTCGCTCCTGATAAAAAGAGAGAATTTTAGACTGCAAATTTACATTTATTGTACGAAAGTTAAAACTTTGGGCGTTATTAAGTTTATATAAAGAAATACTTTGTTATTTTTACACTTTAATTTTATATTATATGAGCTCCTCTTTCGATAAATTTCAAAAAAGAAGGTTAATTACTTCTTATTTTTCTGTGGTGTTAAGCATTTTTTTAGTGCTTTTTCTGTTGGGGGTTTTGGGCATATTTGTGCTGGATTCCAAGAAATTATCTGATGACTTTAAGGAAGAAATTGCGATGACTGTTTTCTTCAAAAACGAAGCTACTGGAAAAGATTTGAACGCTTTTGGGAAGGAATTACGGGTTTCTAAATTTGTAAAATCTAGTGTTTTTGTAAACAAAAAAGATGCTGCCAAGATGCATACTGATATTATTGGCGAGGATTTTATGACTTTTTTGGGTGAAAATCCATTGCAAAACTCGTTTGATATTCACCTGAAAGCAGATTATATTGTTTCGGATAGTATTCGGAAAATAGAAAGTCGTTTTCGAGAAAATGCTATGATTTCTGATATTGTTTATGATAAACAATTAGTGAATTTAGTGAATGATAACATCAAAAAAGTGAGTATGTGGATGTTAATTTTCAGTGGAATTTTGACTTTGATTGCTGTTTTGCTGATTAATAGTTCGATTCGATTGGCGATTCATTCTAATAGATTTATTATAAAAACGATGCAAATGGTGGGTGCGACAAAGTCTTTTATTAGAAAACCTTTTATTGTTAGAAGTATAAAATTAGGTCTAATCGGCTCTGGAATGGCGGTTGCGGCTTTAATTGGTTGTTTGATTTATTTGAATGCTAGTTTTCCGAATCTCGGGATTCTTGATGACGGATTAATGATTGGACTGGTGCTGTTTGGGGTGCTAGCAATTGGGGTTTTGATAACTTGGGTAAGCACTTATTTTGCAGCTCAGCGTTTTTTAAATTTACGAACTGACGAATTATATTAATAAAAATTGGGCGCGATAGCTTTGTGCCTCAAAATGACAAATGAAAAACGAAGAACAAAAATCAGATTTTCTTTTTGAAAAAATAAACTACAAAATCCTATTGGTAGGAATTTTCGTTATAGCCGTTGGGTTTGTTTTGATGTCGGGTGGCGGGAGCGATGATCCAAAAGTTTTTAACGATACGGTTTTCAATTTTAGAAGAATTCGCTTGGCTCCAACGGTGGTTTTGATTGGTTTTGGAATTACGATTTATTCTATTTTCAAAACATCAAAAAAATAATAAATGGACTTTTTTCAAGCACTTATTCTTGCTATTATTGAAGGCACGACAGAATATCTGCCTATTTCTTCTACTGGTCACATGATTTTTGCGAGTTCCTATTTTGGAATTCAAAATGATGATTTCGTAAAATTATTTCAGGTTTCTATTCAGTTTGGAGCAATTTTGGCCGTTGTAGTTTTATATTGGAAGAAGTTTTTTGATTTCTCAAAATTCAATTTTTATATAAAATTAGGGTGTGCCGTAATCCCTGCTTTGGTTCTCGGAAAACTATTTGATGATAAAATAGAAGCGGTTCTTGGTGATCCAATACCGATTGCAATTGTATTGATTTTGGGCGGAATTGTTTTGTTATTTATTGATAGTAGATTCCAAAATCCAACCGTTGCAATTGAAGAAGAAATAACAATTAAAAAAGCAGTAACTATCGGTTTTTGGCAATGTTTGGCGATGATGCCTGGAACGAGCCGATCGGCAGCTTCAATAATTGGAGGCATGCAACAAGGGCTAACACGACAAGTGGCTGCTGAGTTTTCGTTCTTTTTGGCAGTTCCTACAATGATGGCGGTGACGCTTTATTCGGTGTTTTTGAAAACCTATGAAACGACTCACTTGAAAGGATATCAGTTGCTGATGCAGTCGAATGATAACATGAAATTGTTTTTGATCGGAAATGTGATTGCTTTTATTGTGGCAATTTTGGCTATTAAATTATTCATCGGAATTATAAAAAAATACGGTTTCAAACCTTGGGGATACTACCGAATAATAATGGGTATTCTACTTTTGGTTTATTTTACTTACTTCAAATAATTCAAATTTGACTAACGCAGAAGATTATTTAAACGGACAGATTTTATTGATTGACAAGCCATTAAACTGGACTTCGTTTCAAGCTGTCAATAAATTAAAATATGCTTTAATCAATAAATTAGGGCTTCCTAAAAAATTTAAAATTGGCCATGCTGGAACTTTAGACCCACTAGCATCAGGGCTTTTGATTGTTTGCACGGGGAAATTCACAAAAAGAATTACCGAAATACAAAGTCAAGCAAAAGAATATACAGGCACTTTCAATATTGGCGCTACTACGCCTTCCTATGATTTAGAAACAGAAATTGACGGAACTTTTTCGATTTCTCATATTGACGAATCCTTAATTCACGAAACTGTTAAAAAATTTATAGGCGAAATTGACCAAAAGCCACCTATTTATTCTGCCATAAAAAAAGATGGTGTTCGGCTTTATGAACATGCACGTGCAGGAGAAACTGTTGAAATTGCAACCCGAAAAACCACGATTTATGAGTTTGAAATCACGAGAATTGACTTGCCAGAAATCGACTTTCGGGTGGTTTGTAGCAAAGGAACTTATATTCGTTCTTTAGCTTTTGATTTTGGAAAAGCTCTAAATTCAGGTGCTTTTTTGAGTGTTTTGCGGAGAACTAAAATTGGCGATTATTCGGTTGAAAATGCTACTAATGTTTTAAATTTTGAAGATAATTTAAATAAAAATGAATAAGTTAATATTACCCTTACTGCTTGTTCTATCATCAGTCGTTTGTATTGGTCAAGCAAAAAAAGAACACTATCAACAATTTAGTTTATCACTGCCATTTAGAGGAAATGATACGTATGGGCAAGTTGATAATAATGGAAATAGGAGCGATTATTGGTTTCTTCCTGATGGAATTAGTATAAAATACGGAATTGGTGTTTTTCAAAAAAAGTGGGCCGCTTTGGGAATGCACGCAGGAATAAACTGGATTGGGAGTGATAAAGTCGTAACGGTTCCTGTTTTTTTGAATGGTAGATTGTCTCCAAAAGTAAGTGATGATGCCAGAATTTATATTCATGCGGGTTATGGAAAATCTATCGCCGTAGGGCGAGGAAGCTTAATGGGAACCTACAAAAAAATAGCGTTAGGGCTAGAAAGTGAAGAGGGTATTTCTATATTTATTGAAGTAGAAGATCATGGCTTTTCGATTATTCCAAATCATAAAATTTGGAGTTTTAGTGTGGGATTGGCTGTTATTACTTTTTAAAAGTATTTTCGGATTCCAAACTTTGCATTAATTCGGTGATTTCATTTTGGGTAGAAACTCCTTTGTCACGCAAATACCAGAGTTGTAATTCGGTTTTTGCGTTAGCATCAATTGCTCCGTTTTTTTCTTTATAATTTGACAAAAAATCTAAAGCTCCTTTTGGTCTTGGCCCCCAATTTGATTCTACATTTATAGAGTTTTTATCTAAAATTATTAGTTTCGGAATTGACTTTGATCCATTAGTTAGAAACAAATTCATTACCTCTGGATTTTCATCACGAAATATAATTTTCATTTCAATAGTATTTGAAATCGAAGCCATTTTGTTTAAAATTGGCAAGATTTGAGCTGCATCGCCACACCAGCCTTCCGAAATAACTAGCCAGATATAATTGTTTTTTAGCGCATTAAGTTTCACAATTGTTTCGTCCGAAATTTGAATTGTTTTATCCAAACGGTGCATTCTTGTTTCGTTCAAGGAACTAAATTGAAATAAATCATCAGATTGTTCGGTTCCCGATGATTTTCCTAACAATAATAAATCGTTGATAATTTTTCGATATTCAGAATAGGAAAAACTGTTGTTCAACGCCTTAGAGATAATTGTTTTCATAATAATTTAATTACAACAAAGGTACGCTTTTTAAGAAGCGAAAAGAGTAACTTTTATTACACAAAAAATAAAAAATAGCTTTTTGAGTCTTCAATTTTAATTATGATTCTATTTATTTTTTTCAAACCTATTTCATAAAAAAAGAATATGTCTATATTTGCATAACTCAACTAAAGGAACACATGAAATACAAAAGAATTCTTCTAAAACTAAGTGGCGAAGCACTAATGGGCGAAAGACAATATGGAATAGACCCCGTTCGACTGGCAGAATATGCAGAAGAAATTAAAAAAATCCATGATAAAGGTGTAGAAATTGCTATAGTAATTGGCGGCGGAAACATTTTTCGAGGCGTTTCTGGGGCAAGCAACGGAATGGATCGCGTGCAAGGAGATTATATGGGAATGCTCGCAACTATCATTAACGGAATGGCGTTGCAAGGGGCTTTGGAAGACAAAGGAATGTTGACAAGACTTCAAACTGCTTTAAAAATTGAGGCAATTGCTGAGCCATATATCAAAAGAAGAGCGGTGCGACATCTTGAAAAAGGGCGTATCGTTATTTTTGGTGCGGGAACTGGAAACCCTTATTTTACTACTGATACAGCTGCGGTTTTGCGTGGCGTTGAAATTCATGCTGATGTGATTTTGAAAGGAACTCGTGTCGATGGAATATATTCTTCTGATCCTGAAAAAGATAAATCTGCAACCAAATTTGACTATATTTCTTTTGATGACGTAATCAAAAAAGGATTGAATGTAATGGATTCGACAGCTTTTACGCTTAGTCAAGAAAATAAATTGCCAATAGTAGTTTTTGATATGAATAAGGAAGGGAATTTATTAAAAATCTGCGAAGGCAAAAATATTGGAACAATAGTTACTATTTAAGCAAATCCCTGAGGAATAAATATTATAGAAAATGACAGAAGAAATTGAATTTATATTAGATAGCACAAATGAATCAATGTCAAACTCAATTGTGCATTTGGAGAAAGAATTCTTGAATATACGAGCGGGAAAAGCATCTCCAGCAATGCTAGGTAGCGTTTTTGTAGATTATTATGGGTCTGCAACACCGCTATCTCAAGTGTCAAAGATTAGCGTTCCTGATGCTAGAACGATAACTTTACAGCCATTTGAAAAAAATATGCTTCAAGTAATTGAGAAAGCAATTATGATTGCCAATATTGGTTTTAACCCTATGAATAATGGGGATATGATTATTATTAGTGTTCCGCCACTGACAGAAGAACGCAGAAGAGAGTTGGCAAAACAAGCCAAAGTTGAAGCCGAAGATGCTAAAATCGGAATACGAAATGTTCGGAAAGAGGCCAATACAGAAATAAAAAAACTCGAAAAAGAAGGTACTTCTGAAGATGATTGTAAAAAAGCGGAAGAATTAGTCCAAAATTTAACCAATAACTTCATTCGGCAAGTTGATGAGCTTTTGTCCAATAAGGAAGCCGAAATCATGAAAGTTTAATAATAAAACCCGTTAATAACGGGTTTATTTGTTTTAGGAAAGCACCTAAGTTTAGTGAACTAATTTTGAGCAATTCTTATTATGGTTTCAAAATTAAAACTGAAGGGACATTTGTTAACCATATACTCCTAGAATCCACGAGGTTTTTCCAGCTCTCTAAACTGATAATCATCAAATCTTGTTTGGCCAAAAATTCTTTTTTCATGATTCGTTCGTTAACAACATCAATGTTATTTGGATATTTATTTTCTAGAGATGCAATTGCATTTTCTAACAAGAAATTATTTTTTATTTGTCCGTTATTTTCCAAAACTGAGATGTTGGAATTATTATTATGAATTAATTTTTGAGCATAATCGATTAGAAAAGCATCTTCGGTTCCGAAAATAGGAATAAAAACTTGGTTAACGTCTTGCAAATCTTTGTCCACCAATATCCCAATTGGTATTTTAGATTTAGAGATTATTTGACGCGTTCTTTCGTCAAAAGGTGAGTTTTCAAATAGCCCTTCTTTTCCAATAAATTTATCAATTAGTCGATCAGGGTTTATTATTCGGGTTGTAAATCCTAAAACTTTTCCGAGTAATGTTCCTTCAAAAATTGATTTTCCTAGCCCTACCAATAATAAATCATATTCGCCTTGATTAGAAATATCTGTAATATCGGTTTCGATATCACCAGTAGCTTTGAAGATGGTTGTGATTTTTTGATCTAACCTTTTTGACTCTTGCAAAATAGGTAAGAACCTTTCTTTTTCGTATTCTTCAAGATTATAAGAGTGCATTTCATCGCTTAATGTTAGGTGCATTGCTGTGATATTGGACGTTTCTTTTTGTTTTTTAATAAAACTAGATGCCAATCTCAAGAGAGATTTTCCTTTTTCATTATTTCCAAAAGAAATTAATATTTTGAATTTTCCATCATTTGATATTTCTTCTGGTATAATAACATTTCGGGTTTTAAATGCCCAATTAATTAAATCTAATGCAGGTCCAGTCATAAAAGTAGTGACTAAAGCCATGATTACCATCATCGTAAATACTTCTGGAGTAAGCACATTTAGGTCTAGTCCTATGTTTAATACCACTAATTCCATTAGTCCTCTAGTATTCATTAAGGCACCGATGGTCAGGCTATCACGCCAGTTTTGTCCTACGAATTTAGCGGCCAAAGCACTTCCAAAAAACTTCCCGACAACAGCAACAAGGATTATAAACCCGGTAATTTTCCAAAGGTAGGGATCGTTTATTAGCCCAATTTCTGTTCTTAGTCCAGTATATACAAAAAATAGCGGTAATAATAATATCAAGGAAACATCTTCGACTTTTTCTATAAAAACATTTCGAAACTTAGAAATATCAGGCATAATTACTCCCGTCATAAAAGCACCAAAAAGGGCATGAATCCCTATGATTTCGGTTGTGTAGGCCGATAGAATTAAGGTTAGAAAAAAGATAGCCACAACGGGTTTGCTCAAGTTTTCGGCAGAAGAATACAAATCTCCTACTCTTTTTAGAAAAGGTTTTACAACAAAAAGCATGGTTAGTACGTAGCCTAAAGCCAATAATATAATATATAAAGAACTCACGAAAGTTCCCGCTTTTACAATGGCAATTACAACCGCTAACAAGCACCACGCAGTAATATCATCTGCTGCGGCACAAGTGATAACGATGGCTCCTAATCTTGTTTTGTGAAGGCCACGTTCTTGAACAATTCTTGCTAATACTGGAAAAGCCGTGATGCTCATTGCGATTCCTAAAAACAATCCAAAAGACAAAAACTTTACCCCTTCTGGAGCAAATTTATTATATATAAAATAGGCCAGACCGATTCCGAGAGTAAAGGGAATTACAATACTGGCATGTGAAATTACTACGGCCTCGTTTGCTTTGTTTTTTAGAACTTTCAAATCCAGTTCCATTCCTATAACAAACATAAAGAGTATTAATCCGATTTGGCTCAAGAATTGAAGGTTTCCTAATGATTCAACAGGAAATAAAGCAGCAGAAAATTCAGGAAAATAAGCCCCTACAAGTGAAGGCCCAAGCACAATTCCTGCAAGAATTTCACCAATAACAGAAGGTTGCCCAATTTTTCTAAAAATCCAACCAAAAAAACGAGCTATTATAATTATGGTAACAATTTGAGCTAATAATATTGCTAGTGGGTGTTTCAAATTTAGATATATCGAAGAAACGAAATCATTCCAATATCCGTTTCCTGAGCCAACAATAGCAAATTTTCGACCAAATTCAAGTCCTTCACCTTTCAAAACTATCCAATACATTAACGCTGTAAAGCCACCTGTTACAGCAATATAAAATAATGCATTTTTAAAATTTTTCATAGTTATTGAATAGTTATTTTCGTCCAAATAATCATACAAAGATGGTGAA
>CAIJXW010000141.1 GCA_903824755.1 uncultured Bacteroidota bacterium
CTGTACGGCAGTAAGTTTAACGAACAATGCCCCAGCGGGAGGAATCTTCCCAATAGGAAATACAGTAGTGACTTGGACAGCAACAGACACGGCAGGTAACACAACTACTAAAACCCAATTAGTAACAGTAGTTGACACGACCGTACCTACCATCTCTGCACCTTCTGCGATAACAGTAAACGTTTCAGAAAGCTGTACTGTTTCTGGAATCAATTTAGGATTGCCAATTGTAGGTGATAACTGCCCATCAACATTAATTGTTTCAAATAATGCTCCATCAGGAAACACATTTACAATAGGTGTTAATACTGTAGTTTGGACTGTTATAGATGGTGCGGGTAATATCGCAACTGCTACTCAATTAGTGACTGTTATAGATGATATTGCTCCAGTTTTAGATAATGTTTCGCCAGTAATAGCAACCGCAGGAAGTACATGTACAGCAACGGTTGTGTTGCCAACTCCAATTGCTACTGATAACTGTACGAATGGATTAGTGGTAACAAATAATGCACCAGCAGGAGGAATCTATCCATTAGGAGTAACAACTGTGACATGGACTGTTACAGATGCTTCTAACAACACATCAACAAGAACTCAAACGGTAACTGTAATAGATGTGACGGCACCTGTTTTTGCACCGCTTTCTACAATTAATTTAAGTGCAGGAAACAATTGTATTGCGGTATTTACGATGCCAACACCAATTGTTACCGACAACTGTACTAGCGTTGTAACTATTACGAACAATGCTCCAGCAGGAGGATTCCCAATAGGAACAACAATAGTAACGTGGATAGCAACTGATGAGTCAGGAAACATCTCGACAGCAACTCAGCAAGTGGTTGTTACAGACACAACAGCTCCAACAGTATTGACTCAAAACGTAACGGTAGAACTTGACGAAAACGGGCAAGCTAGCATAACGGTAGCTTCAATCAATAATGGTTCAACAGATAATTGTGGTATTCAAAGCATAACCGCAAGTCAATTGACATTTGATTGTGGTGATGAGGGTTCAAATACAGTAGTAGTAACGGTAACGGATATTTACGGAAATGTTGCTACTGCAAACGTAACGGTAACCGTAGAAAACAACTTTGGAGATAATGATTCAGATGGCACAAAAGATAATTGTGATAATGATGATGATAATGATTTCATATTAGATGATGATGATAATTGCCCATTGATTTCAAACATAGGACAAGAGGATTATGACAACGATGGAATAGGAGATTTATGTGATGATGACGATGATAATGATGGTGTGTTAGACACTGAAGATAACTGTCCGATGACGTATAATCCTAATCAAGAAGACCGTGATAATGACGGACTTGGAGATGTGTGTGATACGATTGATGTCGATATCTCTCAAGCAATTACGCCAAACGGAGATGGAGTTAACGATACTTGGATGATTTATAACATAGAGCAACATCCTAAATCATTAATTCATGTATTCAACAAATGGGGTTCTGAAGTATTCTTTGCCAAAAATTATAAAAATGATTGGAACGGATACTACAAAGATCAAACCCAACCATTACCTGATGGTTCATACTACTTCCAAATTGACCTTAACGGTGATGGAAAAGTTGAAAACGAAGGATGGATTTATATTAGCCGATTGTAATCATTAAATTTAAATTTATATATAAATGAAAAAGATTAATTATATTCTAACAGGAGCACTACTATTATTTAGTAGTGCCCTTTTTTCCCAACAAGAAAGCATTTTTACTAGCTATCGTTATCATATGAATATGGTAAATCCAGCTTATGCCGGGATTGACAACGAAACAATCTTAGTGAGTTCTATCCGAAAGCAATGGGTAGGTATAAAAGATGCTCCCGAAACTCAAGCCGTTTCTTTTGGGACTAATATGAAAAAGAATTTAGGAATGGGTGCTTCTTTGGTGAGTGACAAAACGTTCATCGAAACACAAGTTTTTTTTGGTATTGATTTTTCTTATAAAGTAAAACTTACTGCTACAACCGATATGTATTTAGGTCTAAAAGTAGGAGGTAATGTTTATGACGTCAATACAAGCGGACTTGAAACCTATTTGCCGAATGGTGCTAATGACCCTTCTTTGAGATCAATCAATAATTTTAATCCAAATATTGGAGCGGGTATGGTGATTAAAAGAGGTAAATTCTTTTATTCTCTATCTGTTCCAAGAATGTTAAATACTGTAAGAGCTAAAAACCAAGACGGAATTGCAACGGTTGCAACCGATAGACCTCACTTTTATATGAGTAGTGGATATGACTTTGATTTGAATGCTTCAAAAACATTAATCTTAAAGCCTTCTTTCATGATGCGTTATGTTAGCGGAGCACCATTGTCTGCCGATATTAATGCCCTTCTAAACATGTATAAATATGTTGAAATCGGAGCTACATATAGAACAGACAACGCACAAACAACAGGCGGTTATTTCCCAATGAATACCTATGCTGCGATTTTTAATCTATACATTAGCAAAAAATTCTCTGTAGGATATATGTATGAGATGAACACCAGAAAGCAGTTAGCCAGTGCATTAAACACAAATGAGTTTCTGTTGAGATTCAAGTTCTAATAAATTATAAAAAGAGGCAAATGCCTCTTTTTTTTTGGCATCCTACGAAATAAATTTCTTTGATTTTTCTTTGGGCTTTTTGAGACATTTTTTTTATTGGTAAACCATTAAAATATAGTTCTAAAATTAGTACTTCAAAAGAACCTTTGTCTTTTTTTAAGGTACTGTTTTTGCTTTGAAACCTTAGCAATAGAAAATAGTTGTTGGTTAACAATTCATTTATTAGAAGAAAAAAAACAGCATTATTTAATATAAAAAAAACCTAGAAAAACAATAACGCTTTCTAGGTTTTTTTAATGCTATTTTATTAGGTTTAATTTCCCCAGTTTCCACAAAAAGGACTAATAAAGACCGTCATTAATTGTCTTGAAAAATTCCCATTTCCATCAGTAGCAGTAACTTCTACAATATAACTATTTGAAGGCGGAGAATAACTGCTTGATGTTTCGTTAGAAATTAAAGTCCCTCCAGTATTGCTAGCAGTAGAATTGCTATATCATTGATAGGTTAATCCTGAACCTCCAGCAAGACTAGAAGTCATTGCCGAAAGTAGATCGTTTTTACAAACTGATTGTGTCTCTGCGGACAGAGAATTATTTGTAATCACACCTGTCACAAAATTTGAAGAAGTTCCAGTTAAAGCCATATTATTAATGGTTGCATCAATACCATTTATTGAGTTATCTGCAACAAGACTAATTGATGTGTTGTTTCCGTCTGCTGTACCTTGGTTAAAATTATAATTTACCATTAAGCCACTTTCAGAACCAGTTAATCCATTATTCATAAATTCTTGAATTTGAACCTCTGTTCTTGCTATGTTTTGGTGTTTTATTTTAAGTTTTTTAGGACAAAACGAGCTATTATTCTTAGTTTTTTATAAAAATAATCCAATCCCAATTTGCTGGATTTCCAATCCCAACACTTGGAGTGTATAAAAATAGTTTAACACTCGCATTCGGATTTGAAATTAAATAGTTTCTAACTTTTACCAAACCTTGCACTGATGGCCATATCTCATTATAATTATATGTTATATTATCGGGATTAAATACATTTTCAAATCCTGAAATAGGCGAAACATAATCGGCTGTCATAACGCTATCAAATTGATTTGCATCTAATAAATTTTGAGGATAATTCATTTGCCCAAGACCAGCCCAAACAATTGTTCCGTCAAATAATGTTTCGTTCAATTCTTCATAAATAATTTTAATACTTCCAAAATCACTAGGAGCAACATATTGATTCGTCAAAGTCATATTTGAGGTTGTGTTCGTGAAAGACATTTCTTTTCCGCCTTCAAACTGATTTGTATTATAGTCAACTTTCAAAACCAAAACCTTGTTTGAATTATTAGGTGATGTGTTAGTTTCTTGGTTGTCTTTTGAACAAGAAATTAATGTTAAAATAATC
>CAIJXW010000142.1 GCA_903824755.1 uncultured Bacteroidota bacterium
AAAAATAAATGAAAAATTTAGATATTTTAGTACTCACAGGAGTTGTGATTTTTTGTTTTATAACTTTTTTCATTTCCACATTTAGAGTTTTTGATTCTATAAGTAAACAAGAAGTTGGAAAAGTCGAACAAAAAGGGATTATTAGTAGATTATTAGCTTATTTTGAAAGTTTAAAATAAGGCAATTAATTTCTCGAGAACATTTATTGAGGTTGATTTTATTGAATATTACTTTATATTCAACACCAAAAGAAGATATCATTTTTAATAAAAACGCCACTAATTTTAGTGGCGTTTTTATTATTTATTTAGCTCCGTTTTTCTTCATTTTCATGTTTAGAACTTCTACAAGTAGCGAAAATGAAATAGCAAAATAGAGATAGCCTTTTGGCACCGTACTGACATGATTTCCAAAGAAGGAAGCATTTGCTAAATGTGCCGATTCTGTTATCAACATAAACCCAATTAATACTAAAAATGACAAGGCTAATATCTGGATAGACGGATGTTTGTTGACAAAACTTCCCACTGGAACAGCAAATTGCATCATAATTAATACCGAAATTACAACAGCCGTAACCATAATAAAAATTGCCCCTTCAACGCCATTTGTCATTCCAACCGCAGTCAAAATACTGTCAAATGAAAACACGATATCAATTAAAATAATTTGCATCAGCACATTCGAAAATGACTTGGTTGCCGCTTTGCCAAGTGCTTTTTCCTCTAGCCCTTTTTCTTCAACTTTCTCCCGAATTTCGTTCGTGCTTTTATATAATAAAAATAAACCTCCTAGGAATAATATAATACTCTGTCCAGAAATCTGAGCCGAAAACCAGCTAAAATCAATTTCAAACCATGGCTTTTTCATGGCTATCAACAGTGAAATTCCAAATAAAAGAGCAATTCTCATAAACATTGCTAGAAACATACCGATTTTTGTCGCTCTTTTTCGTTTCTCTTCAGGCAATTTTCCTGTGGCTATCGAAATGAAAATAATGTTGTCAATTCCCAAGACAATTTCTAGAAAAGTCAACGTTAACAAGGCGATCCAAGCGCTTGGGTTTAAAAATACTTCCATTTAATAGTGATATTTATAGATGATAATTAATATTATTTAATCTTTGTTGCCGTTCCGCGTTGCTTTTTATCGCTACCCACAAAACCGTACTCAAAGGTATATGATTTTTCTGACGTGGTCAAAATTTTAATGTCAATTGCCTGTTTATCGGCTCTGTTTTTTGGGTGTTTTTTTTGAATTATATACTCGCAATCATTCACCCAACGCACCGTTGCCGTATCTATTTTGCCTTCAAATGTTTCTATTTGAAGCCCCCCTTTTCTCTCAAAAGTAGCGGTTTTACTCACGCCATTTATCTCTTGAACAAATTCAAATTTTCCGTTTTTGAAATCGGCACAATTGCGTTCTTGTTGATAACAAGAAGCAAATGCTAGAACTAATAATAAACTATATTTTTTCATTTTTTTTTTGGAGCTATTTCCTGCTGTCATTCCAAATCCTCGCAAAAAAGCTCGAGATTTTCCCTTCCATCAGGGCTAGTTAATTTTTTTACTATCTTACACTTTTTTCTCTTCAGAGAATTTCTCATCATTTTAACTCTTCGATTTATTCTTTTTTATTGATAAACTTTCCCATTCACTTTTTTTTAATTGTTTAGCATAGAAAACAATTTGTCCAATATGATATGGATAATGTGCTAATTGCCTATTAATAGCTTCAATTACAGTGTGTTTTTCATTTCTAATATAAATAATTTCAGATAATTGTTCTGGTTTTAAAGAGAAAAGTAATTCAAAAAAACAATCCCAACCTTTATTCCAAAAAATCAATAATTCCGCTTTTGTTTCTATTGTTTCTTCAAATTCACTATCACGATTACGCCATTCTTTTTCACCATCGGAAGTAAAAAAATCAGTCCAACGTGATAGCATATTTCCCGAAAGATGCTTTATAATTGTAGCAATACTGTTTGTGTCTTTATTTATAGAAATAAAAAGCTGTTCGGGTTCGAGTTGTTCCATAGCTTTTTCTCCTAAAGTTCTATAATAGAGAAATTGTTTTTTGACACTTTCTAAATATAAGTTTGTGGTGTTCATTTTTTACTCAATTTTAATATCATATTTATCCAACAATCCAATAATTCCTTGTGTTGAAAATTTTGCTTTTGCCATCGGATTATATTCAGGGTCAATTTTAAAATTATAGGCTGTTGTGAAATCTACACCTGCCAATACTGTATCATTGAAAATTGTGTTCTCCAAATTGCAATTTTCAAAACTAGCACTCGTTAGATTTGTCCCTATAAAACTAACTTCTTTTAAGAAACAATCTACAAATTTTGTTTTAGGCATTTTCTTATTTGCAAAATTAGAATAATCCAAAACGCATTCTTGAAAACTTACACCAAATAAAAAATCGGCACACGAATTAAATGCAATTCCTAATAATTTACAATTTTTGAAATGTACGGATTTCAAACTTGTATTAGACACTAAAACCATTGATAAATTGCAATCTATAAACTCACAATCCATGAAAGTAGAATTTGAAAAATCGGTATTCGAAAAATCACAATTCTTGAAAGTACAATCTTCAAATTCTTTATAATTTACCTTTTTTGAAATAGCAATTACTTTTTCAAAAGTCTGATTTATATTGACAAGATTTTCCATATTAATAACCAAAAAGGCTTTTTACGAATGTTTTTAGGCCTAGAAATAATAACACCATTCCCGAAAGACAAACCAAACAACCCAAGCCTAAAATCACCCAAAATAGTGGTTGTAGTTTATTGATTAAAGCAAAATGCAATAGTACAGGGCCAATAAATAAGCAAGGCAACGCCCATATAGTTTGCTTTATTCCTTTGCTCCGAATGTTGTTTTTATCGTTCATAATTTATGATTTAGTAGCAATAAAATAATCTACTGCTTTTCTCACACTTCCTTGTTTTTCTAACAAGTTTGATGCTGTTTCATAATCAACGGGAATTTCACCCATAATCATTTTTACGCCTCTGTCAACGAGTTTTTTGTTGCTCAATTGCATATCAACCATTTTGTTGCCTTTGACTCTTCCGAGTTGAATCATTGCCGCTGTAGAAATCATGTTTAGCACTAATTTTTGGGCAGTACCCGCTTTCATTCTGGAGCTTCCTGTAACAAATTCTGGCCCGACAACTACTTCAATTGGAAATTTTGCGGTTTGCGATAATGGACTTCCTTCGTTGCATGTGATGCAACCTGTAATGATATTATTTTGATTGCACATTTGTAAACCGCCTATTACATAAGGTGTGGTTCCTGAAGCTGCAATCCCGATAACAACATCATTTTTATTAATTTGATGGTTTTGCAAATCGATCCAAGCTTGGGTCGCATTATCTTCGGCATTTTCTACTGCCTGACGAATGGCTTTGTCTCCACCAGCTATTATTCCGTTGACTAATCCAGAATCTACTCCGAATGTTGGCGGACATTCTGATGCGTCAACTATTCCTAGTCTTCCTGATGTTCCTGCTCCGATATAGAATAATCGACCTCCTAATTTCATTTTTGAAACAATTTCGGTGACTAATTTTTCAATTTTAGGCAATGCTTTTTCTACGGCAATAGGAACTGTTTTGTCTTCTTGATTAATGTTGAACAATAGATCGTGTAATGACATTTTTTCTAAATGTTCATATTTGGAGGATTGCTCGGTGGTTTTTATGAATGTCATTATTTTATTCTTTGTTGCAAAGTTCAAAGTTACAAATTTTTAGGTATCGATTAATCAAATTTTGTTCTATTGCACTTTTTTGCGTGAGGGATTGAAGTGAAAATCCCGCACTATTGTGAGGCACGAACAATAGTGCGGATTGTAACGAAAAGCCCGACCGAGTTTAGAGCAAATTTTGATGAATCTCTATTAATTCTAAACGAGGGCACGCCCAAATTATATTAAATAGGCCAATGCAATTCCTAGAATTATCATGGATATTTTGGCGATATTGAATTTGTGGGCTTCGCTACTTTCAAATATTATGGTTGACGAAATATGAAATAATATTCCGATTACGACTGCTGTAATTTGGGTTGAAATTGTATTTAGACTTGGGATAATTTCGGATAAATAGGTTCCGAAAGGGGTCATTATTGCAAATAAAAGCATGAAGATGAAAATGACTTTTTTGTTTAGTTGTGCGTTGACAAAAAAAGTGGTCAAAATGATGGCGATTGGAAAATGATGAATGGCGATTCCGAGTGCTAAATTGTGGTGTTGATTGACTGGAAAACCTTCTAGGAGTGCGTGAATGCAGAGGCTTATAAATAAAAGCCAGGGCATTTTTTTAATGATTTCGTGTCCGTGAACGTGACCGTGTTCGGCTCCTTTTGAGAAAAATTCTAATATGATTTGAAATAGGATTCCTAGCATGATATAGATTCCAATAGAGGCATCGTTTGAACGATATACATCTGGAAGTAAATCGATTACGGTTAATGATAATAGAAACGAGCCGCTAAAAGCCAAAAGTAATTTGAGGTTTTTCTTTGCTTCTGGTTTTAGAAATAATGCAAATCCATAGCCAATTAATACGGCTAATAATGGAATTAGAAAGTAGGATATATTTTTCATTATTTGAAAATCATGATTAGTCTTTCGCTTTCTTTTTTGTTAAATTTATGTAATTTATAGTCGCCAAAAACATCTAATAGATAAATTCCTGCTTGTTCCATCATCGTTTCAAAATCCTCTAGTGTTAAGGCTCTTACTTTTTCTGTAAAATGAAATTGCTGGCCTTTGTCAGCAAAATTTATCTCTTTATAGATATAATTATCTTTTACATATCGCTTGATGTGAAATTCAATTTCGTTGACGATTTTAATTTCATCGGGGATTAAATTGGCAATAACTTGTGTGACATTCATAAAATCAATCACAGCAAAACCGTATTCTGTAAGGCTATTTTTTATAGCATTTAGGGTTTTTAGATTATCATCTTCGTTTTCAAAATAGCCGAAACTAGTGAATAAATTAAAAATTGCATCATATTTTGTTTCGAACGATTCTCGCATGTCATGTTCGATAAAATGCAAAGAATTGGTTTCTGATTTTTTTGCTTCAGTGATGCTGTTTTCGGACAAATCGGCTCCTGTAACATCAAATCCTAATTGGTTCAAATAGATTGCATGTCGCCCTTTTCCACATGCCAAATCAAGAATTTTGGCATTTTCTGGAAGATTTAGATAGTGAACAATGGTGTCAATAAATGTTTGTGCCTCTTGTTCATCTCTGTCTTTATAGAGAATATGATAATAGGGCGTGTCGAACCAGGAGGCAAACCAATTTTTGTTAGATTGTTGATAATCTTTTGAAGTAGGATTTGATAATTCTGACATTTAATTTTTTTTGATTTCAATTAAAATGCAAATTTAGTCTATTTTTGCAGAATATAATAAAAACAATACCCATTCGGGAATACGCTATCCATGGAGAATTTTAAAATGATTGCCAAAACTTTTTTTGGTTTTGAAGAAATATTGGCTAAAGAACTGCAAATCCTTGGAGCTCAAGACGTGGAGCCTGGGATTAGAATGGTTAGTTTCAAAGGAGATAAAGGGTTTATGTATAAAGCAAATTTGGCTTTGCGAACGGCATTGAAGATTTTGAAACCCATTTATCATTTTAAAGCTACAAATGACGAGAATTTATATAAAGGAATTTCGGGAATAAATTGGTCTCGCTATATCAATTCAAATCAGACTTTTGTGATTGACACAACGGTTCATTCGGACTATTTTAAGCATTCTCAGTTTGTATCACAAAAATGTAAAGATGCTATTGTAGATCAATTTCGTAATAAAACTGGGCAACGTCCAAGCGTTGACAAAGATTTTCCAGATTTGAGAATTAATATCCATATCGATAAAGATCAAGTTTCTGTTGCGTTAGACACTTCTGGTAATTCACTGCACCAACGTGGTTATAAAACCGCTACAAATATTGCTCCGATAAATGAAGTTTTGGCGGCAGGAATGCTGTTGCTTTCTGGTTGGGATGGGCAGAGTGATTTTTTGGATCCGATGTGTGGAAGCGGAACAATAGTAGCCGAAGCAGCAATGATTGCTTGCAATATTCCAGCTAATATCAACAGAAAAGAATTTGGTTTTGAAAAATGGAACGATTGGGATAATGATTTGTTTGATTCTATTATGGAATCATTATTGAAGAAAGTTCGCGAGTTTCATTATACTATCAAAGGGTTTGACAAAGCTCCAAGTGCTGTAAACAAAGCAAAAGATAATATTAGAAATGCTAATTTAGACGAATACGTTTCGATTTCGGAATATAATTTCTTTGCCTCCGAAAAAACAAGTCAAGGACCATTACATATTGTTTTTAATCCTCCTTATGGAGAACGATTGGATATTGAAATGGAGGAGTTTTATAAGAATATTGGCGACACTTTGAAGAAGAATTATCCAGGAACAAATGCTTGGTTTATTACCGCAAATTTGGAAGCATTAAAATTTGTTGGATTGAAACCTTCCCGAAAAATAAAATTATTTAATGCCAGTTTGGAAGCCCGCTTGGTAAAATATGAAATGTATGAAGGAAGTAAGCGAACAAAGTTTCAGGCTCAAAATGATATAAATACTATTTAATAATAATTAATATGACTAAATTACAAGTTAAGGCTTTTGTTTTTCAATTGATATGTTTTGCGGTTTTGTTTATTGGAATGCGATTTTTGGTTGAAAAATACTCATCGCTTTCAGGCTTTTGGATTCCATTGACGGCCTTCATGGTGGGTACGATTCTAGCACCAAAATTTCAGGCGGTAAAGACCAATGATGGAGAGAAAATCTTTATGAAATGGTTATTTATCAAGGGAATAAAAGAAATTAAGTAATCCGATTTATTTAGATTTTTTTTGTTTGTCGATTGTTTCAACCTTTTTATTTGGATTGTATGCCTTTTTATATAGCGGCAGAAAGTAGGAAATAGTATAATTGAATCCTACACCAAAATTGCCATTATAGGTTCTGTTGAAACCAGGAATATATAGGTTGTCAAAATTATCAGGTTTGTTATTTGCCATTAATTTATTGAAACGAACGCTAAATCCTACATATATATTATGTATGATTTCAGCTTTCATTCCAGCAACAACTTCTATCCATTGCGCCGATAATCCATCATATTTTTTGCCCGAAATAATAGTTGCATTTTCCTGAAAATAGTGATTGGTATTATAAATTTCATAACTATTTAGCGTCTGACTAAAAGTACTAACGCCATAACGAAGTCCGACATAGATGATATTTTGCATATTCAACCAATTTTCATAAGAATTGTAGTCGAAACCCGCTTTGATATAGGTTCCTTTTGTCGTGAAATTCATATAAATATCATCAGTGGTCTTGTTTTCATTTCCTAATTCAACGGCCAAATAATGATTTTTTGTTAGTCTGTAATCACCTACAAACTCAATTCCTTTATAATTTTTATCATAAAGTGACCTGCTGAGTTTGAATAAATCAGCCCCAAATCGAATCCCAAAACGCTCCGTTTTTACTGGAATGCTATCTTTTTTCTTTTCTTGTGCTATTCCCAAAAAAGGCAATAACAACAAAAAAATACTAATAAAAAATGTTGATGTGAGTTTCATTCTCAGTTTCTATATTTGAAGTTGTAACAATTATATTTTGAATCCAAAATCCGTCATTAATACTAGCATCAGTTTTTGTGAAAGGTGATGTAGCATCTAAATAAAATAATGTTTTGAAACCACAAGCTCGAGAGATAAAAATATCTTTTCGGGTATAATGAAATTCAATTTCATCTTCATTTTGAGTGGCTGCATTATCACTGTTGATGATGAATCTATATTTCGTTATATCAAAAGCCGTTTTTAGGGGTAATTGAATTTTGCTTACATCTTTAAATAAATAAAAATCCGTCATTCCTTCGCCAATCACTTTCAAATTTGCTATTTTTTTCAAACTTGGAGTAGGAGCAGTATCATAAAATTCAATAATAATCCTTGGTGTTGTGGCCGTTTCGGCTTCACAAATATCGTCTTTCTCACAACTTGCGAAAAATATAATTCCGAATAACAAATAGATAATTTTTTTCATTTTTTATCTTTTTTCTAACAAAACAACATTTTCAACATGATGCGTTTGCGGAAACATATCCACTGGACGCACCCGAGTTACTTTGTATATTTCGTCCATTAATGCTAGGTCTCGTGCCTGTGTTGCTGAATTACAACTGACATATACTACTTTTTCTGGAGCAATTTTTAATATTTGATCAATAACATCTTTGTGCATTCCATCTCTTGGTGGATCTGTAATGATTACATCAGGTTTGCCATTTTGAGCAATAAAAGCTTCGTTGAAAACTACTTTCATATCCCCGACAAAAAAGTCACAATTTATAATATTATTTCTAGTAGCATTTGCTTTGGCATCAATAATTGCCTCTGGAACACTCTCAACCCCTATAACTTTTTTAGCATATTTCGATACAAATTGGGCAATTGTACCCGTACCTGTATATAAATCATATACAATTTCATTGCCAGTAAGACCCGCAAAATCTCTAGTTATTTTATATAATTCATAGGCTTGTTCTGAATTTGTCTGATAGAATGATTTTGCATTTATACTAAATTGTAGCCCTTCCATTTCTTCCAAAATATAATCCCGACCTTTAAATAATTTAATATCTAGATCATATATTGTGTCGTTTGGTTTGCTATTAATAACATATTGAAGTGAAGTGATTTCCGGAAATTGAGTATCAAGAAAGTGCAATAAAAGCTCTCGATTTTGTTTATGTTCTTCAAAAAACTGAATTAAAACCATAATTTCTCCTGTAGATGTGGTTCTAATCATTAATGTTCTTAAAAATCCTTCGTGATTTCGGGGATTGAAAAAACTTAAATTATGCTTGTTTGCAAATTCTCTGATTGCATTTCGGATAGCATTAGAAGGGTCTTTTTGCAAATGACATTTCGATATATCGAGTATTTTATCCCACATTTTCGGAATATGAAACCCTAATGCGTTTCTATTTCCCAAATCTTCGGTGCTAGCAATTTCTTGTTCTGTAAGCCATCTGCTATTTGAAAATCCAAATTCCATTTTGTTTCTATAAAAAAACTTTTTATCAGAACCCAAAATAGGCTCTAATTCAGGAAGTTCGATTTTGCCAATGCGTTGAAGATGGTTTTTTACTTCATTTTGTTTAAAAAATAATTGTTGGTTATAGTTCATGTTTTGCCATTTGCAACCACCACAAACCCCAAAATGCTCACAAATTGGTTCAATTCGATGTTCCGAAAATTCATGAAACTTTACCGCTTTCCCTTCGTAGTATGCTTTTCTTTTCTTTAATGTTTGAACATCAATTATATCTCCAGGAACAACATTTGGAATAAATATTACTTTGCCGTCTGGAGCTTTTGCAACAGATACTCCTTTTGCACCAGCGTCAATTACTTTAATATGATTGAAAACTATTTTTTCTGTATTTTTTCTTGTCATAAGGCAAAAATAAGCCATTGAATGGTTTTATATATTCAATTTTAGAAAAAATTTCGTTATTTTCTAAATTTTGCCAAATTAATTTTCGCTTTTCAAATTCAAAATAGCTGCTCCTAGTCTTTTTCGAGGTTTATTTCTTAGTTCAACAGACACAGAATCATTGTATTTTTCATATAATTTGAATAAAAATTCTATTTTGTTAGTCTCTGTTTTAAAAGAGTCTTCAGAATATGTTTTTTCTACAATTTCATCAAGGATGTTATGAGCGTCAAATAAATCTTCTGGCATATTTGTTCCGTATAAATCTGATAATGAACTATTTGTGTATTGAGCTCTTATTCTTAATATTTCTAAAGAAACTTTCTTTATTTCCTCTATTTGAATTTCGGAAGGATTTTCTGGCCAAGGGAAATTATTATATACAATTTCTTTAGAATATCGAAAATCGTTTTTTAGTCTTCCGCATATCGTTTTCACCCAAAGCATGTGAATTGATGAAGTTAATATTCCGAAGTGATATAAATCTCCATTTGGAATAGAAATACACGTGTCACTCACCATATAAGTCTTGTCAAAATACCCAATTGGAATATATTTTCTATTTTCGGAAGTAACTTTTGGAATTACAATAAAATGATCCCCAAATTCGCGTGTATCACTAAACAAACTTGGAAGGTGGGCTTTGCTTTTTGTTTGTTGTCTCTTGCTTTTAAGTCTAAATGCTTTTACTAAATCAACTCTTTTCTGAATTTCAGGGATTTTTTTTATGTCAGATTTAGATGCGTTAACTAGCCATAGACACCATCTTTTTTTTCCATTTAGAAACTCATAAGCAGAAATTAAAGGCATTATGAATTTATAGGATTCGGGTTGAACTTTTAAAAGGTGAGTTTTTTCTTCGTCAGATAATAATAGATGGCCACCATCCAACGGCATATTTCCAAATGACATTTCTGGTACATTACATATAGGATAAAAACTCTTATTTAGCATAATATTGCTAGAAGCAATCAAATAGGGGTTAATGTGTTCTACAATAGTTTCCGTGGTTTTATTGTCAGATAAATTATATTCAAATATTCTTTTATTTTGAGAGTCTATGTTTGCAAAACCTATTACTACACAATAATTTGTGCTTCCGCTTATTGATGAATACCAATTTAAATTTTTATGAGCAAAATGAATTTTAATATCATAAACATCAATCATTTGACCCCAAAGGATTCCGATTTGTTCTCCTTGAACAATAGAATTTGTGGAAACAAATGCAGCTTTGATTGAGGTATTTTGAATATAGGAAGCAGTCTTAATAAACCAACCAGTTACATAATCTAAAATACCAGCGCCTTTAATATTGTTGAATAATTTTGCAACATTATTTCGTTGTTTTAAAGTCATCATCTTTGACCCTAGCAAAGGTGGGTTTGAAAATATATAGGAGAGATTTTTTCTTTTTATGATAACTTCCCAATCAATTTCTAATGGATTCATATTGAATATTGATTTTTTTTCCTGCAAATCTATTAGCGATGAATTAACACCATGTTTTATAAAAAACTTAAGATTCAATTGTTGCTCCATCGTAATCATACTCAACTGAGCAATCTTTGAAGAAAACAAATCAATCTCTATTCCTTTGAATTGATTTTTTCTAATAAGGGAAACTATTTCTTTTTCTTGCCAATAGTTTTTGAGCATCAGAATTACTTCGATTTCCAACATTCTAATTTCGCGATAGGCAATTGCAAGAAAATTACCAAATCCACAAGAGGGATCTAGAAAATTTAGTGTGCTTAAATTATAATGAAAAATTTCTAACTCATTTGGATTATTTTTCACCAACTCAAATTCGGCTTTTAAATCATCCATAAATAATGGATTAATTAGCATCATGATTTTTGTTTCATCTGCATGAAATGCAATAGAATTCATGTTCTTATTTGAAATTCTATTTTGAAGCATAAAACCAATAATAGATGGCGTGATAGCGCTCCAATCTATATAACAGCAGTCCAAAATTAACTGATGGGTTTTAAAATCAAACTTTTTATTGAGTACCCACTTCTTATCAAATAAATCAAAATTAAGATTTGAAAATTCCGAAAATGGTCCTTCAAGAAATTCTTTTTTGTCTATATTATTTTTTGATAGGTTTTTAAATAATAAGTTTAATTTTTCGGAAAGATCACTTCCGTCACTATTGCATTGTGTTTCAATAAAGTTTTGAAATTGTTGTTTTTGAAAAATTGCTGTATCTTCTGCAAAAAAACAATATAATAATTGAATTATTAATTGCTCTGAAACCTGCCGGTTCAAACCTGCATCAATAAAATTGTCATAAAGTGAAATAATTAAATTGAAAGCCTTTAAGTCCAATGCATCAATTCCGATAGTATCAACACTCGTAAAACCAATCATTTTTTTAAGACTTTTTACATTTTTATATAATGCATCTAAAGAAAAAGCAATTGTTGAATTATTAATAGTGTTATAAATTAAAAATTCATCACAATTAGTTACGATGATATAAATAGGAATTTCAAAATGATTCAGATTGAAAATATTTTTTTTTGATTGAATTAAAGTTGATTCTAAATCTTGATTTTTAGTTGAGTTAATTAATACAACACCTTCCC
>CAIJXW010000143.1 GCA_903824755.1 uncultured Bacteroidota bacterium
GATTCTAATTGTCCTTATTTCAATTGTTTCGTGTGGCGAGAATAAATATAGAAATGATAAAAAACATGGCGCTTGGACAGAATACCTTGACTCTTTACTAGAAAAAGAAGTCGCTATTGATTCTGCGTATTTCATTAGAAAAGTAAATTATGAAAATGGCATGCCAATAGGTCTGGTTTCCGATTTTTATAAGAAGAATAATTATTTGCATTCTGAGAAAAAATTAATTTCAGGACCATATTCAAAAGATAATAATCGCCCAAAAGATAAATATACTGGCCTATTGATTCAGTTTGACTCCTTAGGCAAAAAAATAAGCAGTTTTAATTACTATGACGAATTTGGATTTTTGGACCTGAAGAAAAAATTTGTTACCGGTTTTGATGAAATTCAAAGTGATCCAAGGTTTGATTTATCATTTTATATGGGCAACCTAGATCCAGAAAGTAACGAATTGGATTCATATAAAAAATTTAATAAACGCCCTGATCTTTATAATAAAGAACTTGGAGATGTTCTTGAGAGATATAAGAAAAATCATTCGTTAAAAGGGATGATTGAAGTCGATAGTATTGGAAATTTTGTGAATTTATTGATTCTTGATGCATTTAGTTTTGGTGCTTTTAGTTTGAGAATAATTGACAGTATGGCCAATGTGGAACAAAAAACAAGGGAGTTACAAAGTGAAAACTCAATTCAATTCCAACAATATAGTAGATTATGTGATTGGTGTGGAATCCATAAGGTCGATGTGGGTAATGCGCGTTTTTGTTCGCAAAGATGTGAATCAGAATGGGAGCATGAAAGAAGGAGAAGAAATGGCTATTGAATAGTCAAATCATTCAAATTTCAGTCGTACCAGAATGTAGTCACAGATTAAAAATATTGCTATTTCAATAACATGCCTCTCCAAAAATTTGATAATCCCCAGCCTTCCGAATTATTCTTAGAATTGAAAAGTAAGTATCACATTCAAACTGAATATTTGAAGAAGTTATCTCCAAACTATAAAAATAGGTGTTGGGATATTTTGAGTTTTTGGCTCGGAATAATGGAAGAGAAAATGAGCCAGGACAAGGGCGAAATTTCCTTTGAAATTTACAAGAGGTGCAAAAACGAATTGGAATTTGTGCCTAGATACGAATTGCGATTTTTGTGTGAGGTGTGTCGGTTGTTTCATGGGGTTAATGAGCACTTAACCAATCTTGTTTGGGAGGACATTTTGTTGAAAATAGATGAAAAGGGTCATGCTGGGGATTTTGCAGACCCACTTCCTGTTTTTATTAAATTAGCCTTTGACTTAAATAGAATTGATTCGGACAACAAATCATTTTTTATTAATCTGATTACAAACACCCTAAATCAGCCAAATATGTATGAAAAACTAAATTTGGATATTGGGGCCATGGAAAAGTATTTGAAAATTTTAAAAAAGTGAATCCTGCTTGAGAGTTGATTTTTTTTGCACTACCTTATAGTTAAAGTTTAACCGTGGAGTTGCTCTACCAAATTTCCGAAAGCATTCAATCGGTGCACCAATAGCCCAATGAAACAACTGCAATTGATCCTCTTTTTTTTGCTGACTACTGGCACTGCTTGGGGGCAGGGGCAGGCGGACTCTTTGTATCGCCAAATGGAGCGAGGAGAGATTACCGGGGAGGAATGGTACTTGGGTATACTTAAATTGGGTAAGGTATCAGACGACGTCAATGGCTGGGTAAAGTACGATGACCAAGTAGATGTCAACTCCAAACTCTACAAATCCCTCAAAAAGAAATCAGGATTGATTTTCCACATTCCCAA
>CAIJXW010000144.1 GCA_903824755.1 uncultured Bacteroidota bacterium
AGTTAGGGTTCGAATCCTTGTGATGTATGCTAACCTTCAAGGAAACTTGAGGGTTTTTTTTGTGAGGAATTTTTAAAAAAAATTAGATAAAGTTAGGGTTCGAATCCTTGTGATGTATGCTAACCTTCAAGGAAACTTGAGGGTTTTTTTTGTGAGGAATTTTCTACGTTTCGCAGCTTGGCGAAGTGGCGGATTTTCAGTACTAAAGTTACTAAAAATTCCTGAACTTTCAGCAAGCACGAAAGTTTTTAAAAAAGCCCGAAACCCGCCATTTTTGCAAACCGCTGTTAGCCCTTCGGTTTTTTATTTATTCCAATAATAATTTTTCGGTTTCGTTTTTCCACCGATATAAAGAGAAAAGCAAAAAATAAAACACAAAATTATGTTTTCAAAACACACAAAATTTGTTTCGAGTTGTGACACAACCGTACATTCAGTTACTGTTTATAAATTTCTTTGGCTTCCTATCTATAAGGTTACAAAACAGATGGTAAACAAGATTTAATCTTTTAACCGATAAATCACGCTAAATGTATGTGAGTTTGGATTCACAACAATATCGTATTTATCTATTGACCAACCTTCTGATAATAATTTGTTTAGTTCGGGTAATTCAAATTCATTTACATATTTTTTCAGATTAGTTTCTGCTAGTAATGAATTACAAGTAATGTTTGCTACGAAAATCTTTGTCATTTTATTTATTATTAAGGTTAAAATTAATTTTTCCGCCCTCAGTTTCGGTTTCTATGGTAAACTGAGGGCTAACGTTTTGCAGCTTGGCGAAGTGGCGGATTTAGAAGCACTTAATTTCAATTTAGCACTAATGTTTATTTGAAAACCGAATGTTCAATTTAGCACTGAACCGCCATTTTGCCAAACTGCTGTTAGGCACAGTATTTATTCTTTCAAAAGTTTGTTATCTTCTAATTCTTTGTAAGTGCTTTTAAGTTCTGCGTTTAGTTGAGTTATGTATTCTTTACAAATGTGAAAATGTAAATCCTCTTTTTCGTCAGTTAAGACAAATTCAAACTCTCCATTTTTTAATTGTTCTAACAATTTGTTAAAGACATTTTTTACATCGTTAGGTTTGTCCTCTGTTAGAACAATGTCTAATACAGTTTCATTGATTGTAAGCTTTAAAGTCGCATTTGCGTCTTTCCTTTCTATTGTTGCGTTATGAGTTTCCATATATTTTTCCTCTTTCTCCGAAAGCAGATTTACCACCTTCAAGTGTTTTCATACTAATTAATTTCCAGTCTAAATTATCTTTTGTATTAATATTACAAACCAAGCTATTTGAAAATGGATTTCCTGAATATGTATAATATCCATTAATATCGTGTTCTCTATAAATTGAATTGTAAGGTAATGTTCTAACAGCAATATTTGCATCGTGAGTTGCTATAATAACTTTTTTACCACTTCTCGCTCTTTCTTTAATCAATGGAACAATTACTTCACTGATGTAATCGTTTCCTAAACTTTTTTCAGGTTCATCAATTAAATAGATTTCTTTGTCTTTCATAAGTTCATTATGAAGTAAGACCATTGAGGATTCTCCATTTGATGGTGTGTAAGGTTCACCGTTTAAAATAAAATGTCTATGAAATAGATATAAATCATTTATTGAAGTTACTAATTCTGAACTTTCTATGTCTTTAAGTTCAGAAATTTTTTCAAATAATGAGTTTGAGTAAATATATTTAGATATTGTTTCAATTTGGGAAGCGACATACTTTTGAGGATTTTTGGTTGTGCTTTGGATATGTTTATATTTAGTATCAGCAATTTTTCCATTTTGAATTATTAAATTGGTTTTACAAAATAATCTCCCTTTTTCTCCTAAATCTCCAACTTCATCTATTTTAGCTTCAAGTGGTTTTGAGATGTTTTTAATGATTTTTTTTACATCTCTTTCAATTGATATTCTATTACTAGCATATTCATAAAATCCAGTCTTGGTTGGTTTCTCAGGTTGTCCTGTTTTTATTGAAATTTCTGAAACGAACAATTTTATTAGGTTGTTAAAGAAGCTGATGCTCTTATAGTCAATAAATCTTTTTCCAGATTCTGAATTTATCTTCTCTACAATTTTTTGAATAATTATTTCCAGTTCATTCAAAAGTTCTTCCCCTACAATTTCTTTTAGTTTTGTATCGGTACTAAAATAATCTTTGAATTCAATGAATTTTTTTAAGTTATTTTTTACTTCATCAAAACTCCTTTTCGATGAATTTTCATCAAGAGGTGTAAATTTATCAACTTTTATATTTTTAGATATTTTGTTTGTTGCTTCATTTGAGTAATAATCTAGGTATTTTGATAAACTTGTAACTTCTTTTTCTGTTGCATTTTTTATCGAAGTAAATTCATTAGAACAATTATCAATTCCCAAACTATCATAATCAAGATTGAATTGATTTCCTTTCAGGTCAAATACTTCATCAAGTCTTTTAGAATTAGACTCGTAAACTTCTGTTTTGAAACCTATTCCATTATAATAGGTTGACAATGCTTTTAAAATATCAGTTTTACCCGTTCCTTTTGAGCCAAATAAAATATTGATATCGTTATAAATGTCTATATCAATTATTTCCGCCGCACTATTAAATGGATTTAATTGAATAGTTTCTTTCTTTTTATTGTTAAGTATTGTCTTAATTGTTGCATCGTCTTTATCCAATAGCAAACAAAATTGTTCAAAACTTTCAACTGGTAATCTCAATTCTGGTAAATCTTTTGAATTAACTACATATTCTCCCCAATTTTGAACATCAGAGCCGTGTATTGAATTGTGTCCGTGGTTTATATAGATTCCAGCAGAAATTGAGTTTGAAGCTTCTTTTAAAACTCTTTTCGGATTACTTACTAATTGCAAAAGTTTGTCAATGTCTTTGTCTAGTAAATTTGGCTTTTTTGAATGATAATGAGCAATAAAAATAGAATCAAAGCCATCAAAATTTTCCACTACTTCATTTATACTTATTGTAAAATTGTCAGCGGTTGTAGAGCCAATTACTTCATTAACTTTTTGACTAAAAACTTCTGCATTTTTTGGATTAACAATTACAATAAGATGAGATCTGCGTTCCTCTTCTTGAATATCAAATTCAACACCAGGCCAGATTTGGCAAATTCCATCTACGTTTGTTTTAAACTGACGATATTGTTCTAGGTCAAAATGATTATGATTTGTAATAGCAAGTATTTTAACATCAGTTTCTTTTATTATTTCAGTGAATGTATTCACATCAACATTCCGATTTTCAGAATCTCCTTGCTTTATTTTTTTCGTATGTGTATGGATGTCAATTTTCATTCTTATGTTCTTTATTTATGCGGTCGCTCAGAATATTACCACCAACTATTCGCTAACCGCTACAAACTTTCGCCTATCTCCCCAAATTCGGGTAGATTGGCGAATGTTTTTTTTCTAATAAATAATTGGGGATATTGAATATGGTGTCGGCATATACTTTATTCTAATTGTTCATTACTCGAACAAATGTAACTCAAAATAGGAGTAAAAGATTTTTTGAAACGGTTAATTTTTCAAAAAAAGATTTTTATATTGTATTTCCTTATCAGGAGCGGTTTCAGGAGGGTTTTTGAGCGGTTTTTAGGACTAAAAATGGGTGATTCTGTGGCTAAAATACAGTCGTTTTCAAAGTCGAATTTTGTTCGAAAATCGCTCCTTGAACCGCAAGCCGCGTGAAGGATAAAAGCGAAAAGCCCACAGCCATGTGGAGCGATAGCGGAACCTGGCGAGGACTTGTAGCGGATAGCCTGACCGAGTTTAGAATAGTTTGCTCGGCACCTCGCAATGCCCCAAACGAGGCACGCCCAAAAAATAAAATTACTATATTTGCATCGAATTTATTGCTAATTAATACTTTTTTCATTGATGAAAACCATTCAAGACTTCGATTTTAACAATAAAAAAGCACTCATTAGAGTGGATTTTAATGTGCCACTAGACGAGAATTTTAGCGTGACTGACGCCACTAGAATTGAAGCCGCAAAGCCCACGATTGATAAAATTCTTGCAGACGGGGGAAGCGTAATCTTGATGTCGCATCTAGGAAGACCAAACGGAAAAGAGGATCAATATTCGATGCGTCATGTGTTGAAAACGGCATCGAAAATTTTTGGAAAAGAGGTTTTGTTTGCTTCGGATTGTATCGGAGAAGTTGCCCAAACGGCTGCCAAAAACTTGCAATCAGGGCAGATTTTGATTCTAGAAAATCTACGATTTTATAAAGAAGAGGAGGCGGGAGATGTTTCTTTTGCCAAAGAACTCGCCACCCTGGGCGATATATATGTTAATGACGCCTTCGGAACGGCACACCGCGCGCACGCATCGACTACGATTATTGCACAGTTTTTTTTGGATCAAAAATGTTTTGGAGCTTTGCTAGCAAAAGAAATTGAAAGTTTGAACCGCGTCCTTAAAAACAGTGAAAAACCAGTAACAGCAGTTCTTGGAGGCTCGAAAGTGTCAACAAAAATTACGGTTATCGAGAATATTTTGGACAAAATTGACCACATGATTATTGGCGGCGGCATGACCTTTACGTTTGTGAAAGCTATGGGCGGTAAGATTGGAAATTCGATTTGTGAAGATGACAAAATGGAATTGGCTTTAGAAATTTTGAAAATGGCCAAAGAAAAAGGCGTACAAATTCATATTCCTGTTGATGTGGTGGCGGCCAATAGTTTTTCGAACGATGCTCAAACACAAATTGTTGCTGTTCGTGAAATTCCTGATGGCTGGCAAGGGCTTGATGCGGGACCGAAATCGCTGGCGAATTTTAAGGAGGTGATTTTGGCATCAAAAACGATTTTGTGGAACGGCCCTTTAGGCGTTTTTGAATTGCCTGCATTTGCTAACGGAACAATTAGTTTGGGGAATTTTATTGCTGAATCTACCTCAAATGGAGCTTTTTCATTAGTGGGCGGAGGCGACTCTGTTGCGGCGGTAAAACAATTTGGCCTAGAGCCAAAAATGAGCTATGTTTCTACTGGCGGCGGAGCGATGCTCGAAATGCTTGAAGGAAGAATCCTACCGGGAGTAGCAGCAATTTTGGATTAAAGACATTTTTTAACAATAATTATGCGTTTTTTTAGTTTTAAGCTAGTAAGTTTGTAAATTAGAATGCAAATAATTGAATTATAGTATTTTATCATTATTACTTATGACAATACGAAATAGCACCCTATCGTTACTTTTATTGCTTTCGTTTTCGGTTTTTGCACAAGAAAGCAATATTGGGACAAAAAAAGAATTGCAAAACACCTTTTTAGATTCCATAAAAAGAACTTTTGTTCATGACAATATCGCCTCTTGTGTGGATAGTCTTTGGATGAAAGAGCTAAGCAATTTGGACATTTATAACGACCTTTCTACCGAAATAAAAGACATTAATATCGATCAAGAAGTGGACTATGAATTGCCAACCGCTTTATTGAAAAAGCGTCTTGCCGCCATGGATGCAAAATCCCCTTTTAATATCGAATACAATCAAGGACTTGAAAATATTATCAAATCTTTTCTGAAAAATAGAAAAAAGTCTTTCGAGCGATTAATGGCAATTTCCGAATATTATTTTCCGATTTTTGAAGAAGCAATGGCCCGTCAAAACGTGCCTTTGGAAATTAAATATCTTGCCGTTGTAGAATCTGCATTAAATCCAAAAGCAGTTTCAAGAGTAGGAGCAACGGGGCTTTGGCAGTTTATGTACCAAACAGGAAAGCAATATAATCTGGATATTAACACCTATGTTGACGAACGAAGCGACCCAATGAAAGCGAGTGATGCAGCGGCGTTATACATGTCGAATATGTATGCTATTTTTGGTGATTGGGATCTGGTTTTGGCATCATACAACTCCGGGCCAGGGAATGTAGCTAAAGCAATTAGACGCTCTGGGGGGCAACAAAATTTTTGGAATATTAGAAAAAACCTACCCAAAGAAACACAAGGATATGTTCCCGCTTTTCTAGCCACGATGTATATCTATGAATACCATAAAGAACACGGAATTGTTCCAAATCGAGCCGCAATAAAGCATTTTGCCACCGATACAATTCGGATAAAAAAGGAAATTTCGTTCAAGCAACTTTCGGAATTATTGGATATTCCAGTCTATCAATTGCAGCTTTTGAATCCTTCCTATAAAAGAGATGTCGTTCCGTTTATTGAAGGGAAAAATCATTATTTGAGAATGCCAAATGACAAAATTGCCATTTATACTTCAAACGAAGCAAAAATTTATGCTTTTATAGATCATGTAGCTAGCAAAAGAGAACGCCCTTTTGAAAGCGTTATTGCGTCAAGACTTCGGGATACGTTGGGGGCCAATAACGACAAAATAGTGGTTTCACAAACGAAGTACCATAAAGTGAAACGAGGCGATAAATTGAGTGAAATTGCTGGAAAATATGGTGTTGCAATGTCCGACATAAAAAAATGGAACCACCTCCGAAGCAGTAAATTAGCACGAGGAAGAAATCTGAAAATTTATTTGTTTGAAACACAAGACATCGCCAAAACAACCGAAGTTAAAAGTGGACTTGTGGCAACAACGGATTCTAAAGCGTTAAAAGAAGCCAAAAACTATAAGGAGGAAACGGTGGTTGCTTTTGTCAAAACAAACAAAAACTATAAGGTTAAAAGTGGAGATAATTTAGGCAAAATAGCAAACGATTTTAATGTGACTGTTGCCGATATTAAAACATGGAATAATTTGAAGAAATCCGCTATTGGAGTTGGTCAAATAATAAAAATAAAAACTACCGAACGTGTTGTAACCAAGGTTAGAAAAGAAATAAACAACGATAAAAAAGCGATAGAAACTAAAAATGAGGCAATTGCATCAAATGTAGAGCAGAACGAAACGCCTTCGGATAATTCAAATTATTATGAAGTGCAGGTGGGGGACAATTTGAACACGATAGCAAAAAAACACAACGTTTCGGTAGAGCAATTAAAACTATGGAACAATTTAGAAGACACAAACATACAGCTAGAAAGCAAATTAAAAATTGCTGATATCGGCTCGGAAACTACACCAAAAGAGGAAGCAAAACCGAGCTATAAAATAGAAGAATATGTTGCTATAAAGGGAGATAATTTAGCTAAGATTGCAAAGAAGTTTTCGGCATCTATTGAAGATTTAAAAGCATGGAATAACCTAGCAGACATGAACATTCAACAAGGAATCAAACTGATTGTTTCTAAAAAAGAAATCTTTTTAGAAAAAAATAACACCAAAGATATTGCTTCGACTACTGCGAAGCCACGCCAAAAGCAATATTTTGTTCAAAAAGGGGATTCGCTTTTTAGTATTGCAAAAAAACACAGAGTTACTATTTCGGATATTAAAAAATGGAATGAAGAAATAAAAAGTGAAAACTTAAAACCTGGAATGAAAATTAAAATAAACGGATAATAGAAAATCTTTGCTTAAATTTGGGCTTTAATTCATTTCAATACCGATGAATAAAGCCCATTTTTTATTGTTTGTTTCTACTATTCTTTTTCTCTCGTGTGCCGAAAAAAAGGAAAGCACTTCTGAACAATCCATAGAAAAAATCAATACCATCTCGGTTCTAATAGATGATCAATTATGGAAAGGAGAAATAGGTGACAGCATCAGAAACAAATTTGCATCGCCCGTTATCGGTCTGCCCCAAGAAGAACCGCTTTTTACAATCAATCAATATCCAGTCAAGCTTTTAGAAGGGTATCGCACCACGAGTCGCAATATTATTGTGATTAAAAAAGAACGAAAAAGCAAATTTGAAATCACAGAAAACGAGTTTACTAAGCCCCAAAACATCGTCAGAATTTCGGGAAAAACAGGTATTGAAATTATAGATACGCTCGAAAAACACAGTTCTCAAATTATCCGAATGATGAAAAAATCGGAAATTATAGAAAACCAAAGAAATATATTCAAGGCTTTGGCCAACACAAAAAAAATCACCAAAAAATTTCAAGTGAAAATCAATGTCCCAAAAGGGTTTAATTATGTCATAATTAGAAAGAAATTCATGTGGCTAAAAAAAGAAATTCCTAGCGGTAGCATGAGTTTGCTGATGTATCAACTCCCGATAAATAACATCGTGAACACAACCCGTTCAAACACGATTAATAATATCATTAGAACTCGAGATTCTATCGGAAATTTATATATTCATGGGAGAGGAAAAAACACGAGAATGATAACCGAAGTTGCCTATACGCCCTATTTTTCGACACTGAAAATTGATAACAAAAAGACATTTGAGTCCAAAGGAACATGGGAACTGAAAAACGACTTTATGTCGGGGCCATTCATAAATTACTGCATTATTGATAAACGCCGAAATCGAATTTTGGTTTTGGAAGGCTTTTGTTATGCACCATCAAAAGAAAAACGAGATATCATGTTTGAATTAGAAGCGATTATTAAGTCAACCAATTTTAAATAAAAAAAGCAATGTCAATAAAATGGACCACCAAACAATTTGAAGCCCTTTCAACTACTGAACTCTATGCGATTTTACAGCTGAGAAGCGAAATATTTGTAGTCGAACAAAACTGTGTTTATCAAGATTTAGACGGGAAAGACCCAAAGGCTCTTCATTTATTTGGAGAATATGAAGGGAAAATTGTTGCTTATTCAAGGCTATTTAATGCGGCCGATTATTTTGAAAATGCGTCATTAGGTAGGGTAGTGGTGGCAGCAAATTGCCGAAGTAAGGATTTTGGACATCAATTAATAGACGAGTCAATTATAGCAATAAAAACGCATTTTAACGAAACAAAAATCACAATTTCGGCTCAATTATATTTACAGAAATTCTACGAAAAACACGGATTTATTCAAACTAGCGAAATGTATCTAGAAGACGATATTCCGCACATAGAGATGAAAAAAAACGATTAAATTTTTGTAATTACCAGCTCAACGCGGCGGTCATATTCAGGACCTTTTCCTAGCGGGACAGAATTTCCATAGCCACGAAAAGACATTCGCGATTTGTTTATTCTTTTCAAAATCAAGTACTTATATACCGCTTCGGCCCTGTTTTTTGACAATTGTCTTTTTCGGGTGTCACGGTCTATCGCCTCTTTTTGATACGGTGGCGTGCAGCAAACGTGCCCCTGAATTTCAAACTGAAGCGTCTTATATCGTTGCAATAAAAAAGCAAGTTTTTCGAGTTGATTTTTTGCTTTAAAAGTTAGTTTGCTACTTCCTCTTTCAAACAAAAGATTGTCTAAATAAATATGGTCGCCAACAATATGTTTTTTCTGAACAGTAGAATAAAAACCAGGAAGTTCAATTTTTGGCAATTCTTTCAAATTGATAACCACATCAACACGGCGATTTTTTGATCTAATTTCGGGAAGATTTTCAACCAAATCATCATCAATTAAAACGCGTCCTTTGCCCTCAATTGTGACAATGATTTTGTTTTTTATGCCATTTTCAATCAACTTCTCTTTGATGGTATTTGCACGATTGTTGGAGAGTTTAAAGTTATAGTCGTCTTTTCCAATATCATCACAATACCCATAAATTTGGATAGATTCTATTCTCGTAGAATCGGTTTTTGTTACGAAATCCAACACTTGATTGCCCTGGTTTTCGTCCAATGAATATTTGTCGAATTGAAAATAAACCGACTGAACAATTTCTTCTTGTGCTTGAAGAAAACCGATAAACAAAAAAGGCAATATTTTTAATAATCGAACCATTATTTCTTTAGTAAAGTATTGTATTCCAATGGATTATTTAATATTGTTACGCCCTTTTTAATCTCGGAATTATTTTTAATATAATACGAATATAGGCCTTCTTTATACTGGTATCTTTTTATAATTTCGTCTAAAATTAGATTTTTTATTTCTTGTTGATTTTGATTCAACATGTTTTCTTCATTTTTTGCTAATGCCGCTAACAATTGCTTATATTCCAACTGAATTGCTTGATCGATTTTTTCTTTTTTGGCTGCCGCCAAAGTGTTTTTCAAGGCAATTTCGGTTTCTGTATCAAAAGAAAAATTGGTTTTTTTCAGGAATAACTTAAACGCCGTAAAATCAGCATCAGTAATTACGGGGATTCTATTTCCGAGTGTTGGGTTTTTATAATAATATTCGGTTACAAAATTAAAAATGCCATCGTTCTTAATCAATAAATCAGCAATTGGGCTTTGCTTTGTTTGCTCTAATTCTACGTCAGGCAAAACCCCACCGCCATCAAAAACGGTTCGTCCATTTCTGGTTTTGAAAGCATTATAATTTGTTGAGGTTGTTCTCGTTGCTTTTCCATCTTTGTCTTTGTTAGCATAATCTAATGCCTGAATACATCTTCCAGAAGGAGTATAATAGCGTGCAATAGTAATCTTTAATTGCGTTCCAAAACTCAAATCAACGGGACGCTGAACGAGTCCTTTTCCAAAACTGCGACTACCAATAATTACCGCTCGATCCAAATCCTGCAATGCACCCGAAACAATTTCTGAGGCAGAGGCACTTTTTCCATCAACAATAATTAGCAATGGAATTTCGGTGTCCAAAGGGTCGTGAACCGTTTTGTAAGTAGTGTTGTGTTTTTCAATTCTAGATTTTGTGGTAACAATTATTTCGTTTTTAGGGACAAATAAATTGCAAATATTCACCGCTTCTGTTACCAGCCCTCCTGGGTTTCCTCGGAGATCCAAAATAATTCGTTCGGCACCTTGTCTTTTTAGTTGTTCTAGGGCTTCTTTGGTTTCTTGCGATGCTTTTTTATTAAATTCACTCAACACAATATAGCCTGTTTTTTCGTCTATTTTTCCAAAAAAAGGAACGGCTTTCAACGCCACTTCTTCTAATATTAATTGTGCCGAATATGTTTTTCCTTGCCGAATATATTTTATGTCAACTTTAGAATTTTTTCCGCCATTCATCAACTGGCTAACGTCTTCTTTATAATCGTTTAAATCGATGTCGCCTATTTGAACAATCTCGTCACCCGCCTTCAGTCCCGCTTTGTCTGCTGGATAATTTTTATACGGTTCTTTGATGATTAGTTTGCCTTCTTTTCTTGTGATAACCGCCCCAATACCAGTATATTCACCTGTATTGTTGATTTTAAATTTCACCACATCTTGTTCGTTAAAATAAACCGTATAAGGGTCTAATTCGGCCAACATATTCTTGATTGCCTTATCCATTAATTCTCCTGGATTGGTTTGATCAACATAGTTTGTGTTTACGGCCTTAAACAAAGTCGTGAAGATTTCAATTTGTTTGGCAACTTCAAAAAAATCTTCTCTAAAACTTACCCCAACAAAAAGAAAACCACTTGCTATGATAGGGATAAGATATTTTTTTTTCAAAAAGGAGTGCATAATTGGATTTGATTTTGTGAAGACGAAAATACGAATTAACTTCAAATAGTGGTGCCAATAAATTCATAATAATTGGTAACAAAATAAAAAACCCCTTAAATACTTAAATTAAGGGTGTTTTTCATTTTTTATTGCTGTCAAAAATTTCTCAAATAATTGAATCGTTTTTGTGTTTATTTCTTCATAGTTTAGACGGTCTTTGCTTTGATATAGAAACATTATTGCATATTTTTTTTCAATGTTTTCCAATAATAAATGTTTGTTTAGACGATATGTTTCTCTTAGAACTCGTTTAAAATAATTCCTATCTACGGCAAGTTTAAAATGTTTTTTTGAAACCGAAACGCCTATTTTTAAAGGAGTTGAATCCCCAAAATCACCTTCAATATATACCAATCGCAAAGGATATTTACCTACGGATTTTCCTTCCGAAAAGAGTAAATCAATCGTATTTTTGCTTTTGAGTTTTTCCGCTTTTGGATATGTAAATTTCATTATTGGTTTTTCAATTCAAAAACAAAGGTACAAAGGCAATTCTAATTATCAGGCATTTCAACCATTGACGAAATCAAATTACTATTTGACCTCATAGAGATTGTTTTCCTTTTTTATATCGGCCATCAAACCACTTTTGTCAATCGTTATTTTCTTTATCTTACTTTTTGCTGCCAAAAGCGTTAATTCATAATTTGGATTTCCCCAAGCCCAGTCATTCAAAACCGTTCTTTTCGTTCCAGGATTTGGATTCTCTTTCACAAAACTCATCATTCGCAACGGGATATAAAAAGTCTCGCTAGTTCCATCAATATATTCTATTTCCAAGTCAATAGGCATAGGCATTCTGCCAATTCTTTCCAAAGAAATAATGGTCTTGTCTGTGTTTTCCACAACACTCTTAATTCCATAATCTATTGTGTTTGTTGTTTTTGTCCAATCGGTCAAATACCAGTCTAATTCTGCTCCCGAAACTCGCTCTGCAGTTCGTTTTATGTCGTTTGGTGTTGGGTGTTTGAACTTAAATTCGGAATAATATCGCTGAATGGTTTTCATTAGGTTTTTTCTCCCAATAATATATTCTAATTGTGATAAGAATAATTCCCCCTTGCTATAGGACGAAATGCTATATACACGATTTTCATCAAATCGATCAGCATGTGTTCCTTGAGGTTGTTCTTTGCCAGAATTTGCCATATTTATATAGCTTTTATAGCTACCTTCAAATGGATTTTCTGCCTTTTTTTCTGCCAATTCATTTATTGCTAAATCTTCTATAAACGAAGTAAATCCTTCATCCATCCAGCCGTGTTTACTTTCGTTTGAAGCCAAAATATGTTGAAACCAAGAATGTGCCATTTCGTGAGCAATAACTCCAAGAAGCCCGTCATAATTGCCTTCACCAAGAATCAATGTACACATTGCATATTCCATTCCGCCATCGCCACCCTGAATAACAGAATATTGATCGTATGGATATTTTCCAACAGTTTCGTTATAGAATTGCATCAATTGAACCGTTTTTGGCTGTACTTTTTTCCAGTTTTCTATAATCTTTGGATTGTTTTTATACAAAAAATGAATGGTTGCTCCATTAGGCACTTGTGCGGTTTCGTGAAAATAATTTCTATCGGCTGCCCAAGTAAAATCATGCACGTTTGGAGCGACAAAATGCCAAGTCAACTGCTTTGTTTTTTTAGGATATACAACTTCTATTCCTGCATCTTGATAACCATGTCCTATTTCGTTTTTGTTTTGCAAATAGCCTGAACCACCCAAAATATAGTTTTTATCAATGGTAATACTCACATCAAAATTTCCCCAAACACCGTGAAATTCTCTAGCTATATAAGGGTCAGCATGCCAACCTTCAAAATCAAATTCGGCTATTTTTGGATACCATTGTGCCATAGATAATTCTACGCCTTCTTTGTTATTTCGTCCCGAACGCCGAATTTGAACAGGAACTTGTCCATCAAAATCTAAACTAAACGTAGTTTTTTCTCCAGGCAAAATCGGTTTTGCCAAAGTAACCTCTAGGATAGTTTCAACTTCTTTTGCAACTGCAGAAACTCCGTCTTGCTTAAAATTTGAAACATGCAAAAAGCCAATCTCATTTGGTTTTAAATTTTTTATTCTACTTTCTTTGACTTCTTTATCTCCAACTTTTATTTTATTGACCATTCTTGCGTCAGGATCTTTGATGTTTTGCAAACGCATATCCATTTCGCTTCCTGGCTGAAAAGCATTGTTATATAAATGATAAAACACTTTTTTCAAAGTATCAGAAGAATTATTAGTATAGATTAGCTCTTGCTTTCCTTTATATAAATAAGTTTTTACATCTATAGAAACATCAATTTTATAATCTACTTTTTGTTGCCAATAGGAAGTGTTTTGAGAATTTATTTTTCCAAAACTTAAAAGAAGTAAAGAAAGTAAGATATAATTTTTCATCATTTTTTGAAAATAGAAATTAGTAATTAAAAAAATAAGCTTCCCGAAATATATAAAATTTAGGGAAGCTTATTTAGATTTTTTAAAAAAAGTTTATCCTTTTACTTTTTTATTTGCTTTTTTAGACAATTTTTCTGCCATAATTAAAGCGTTGTAAGCATTTACAATTTTACCAGATTTTGATAATGATGAAAAAGCACGTTTATCACTTGGGTCTCCCGCAACAGCTACTTCTTCTGCAATTGAAGTTCCAGAATCCATTAGAATATGTTTCACTTGTTTTGCAGACAACATAGGATAATAGGAACGAATTAATGCCGCAACTCCTGCTACATTAGGTGCCGCCATCGATGTGCCTTGCAAGAATTGATATTTATTGTTAGGCGTTGAAGCATATATTTTTACTCCTGGAGCAAATACATCTACATTCAAAGCACCATAATTAGAAAAATCGGCCACGATATTGGTGCCATATTCATAATTTAATGCACCCACAGTAATCATATTGTCAGCAAATTCTGTTTTTTTGTCCGCAGAATCATTTGGATAATTATTTTCGACATCTATATCTTTTCCGTCATTTCCTGCTGCATGAACAATCAAAACATCTTTTGATTCGGCGTATTTTATAGCATCAAAAACCCATTGTTTGTGTGGAGAAAAAGATTTTCCAAAACTACCGTTAATCACTTTTGCACCATTATCTACGGCATAACGAATCCCTAACGCAATGTCTTTGTCATATTCATCACCGTCTGGAACCGCCCGAACCGTAAGAATTTGAACGTTATTTGCCACTCCGTCACCCCCAATATTGTTGTTTCTAACCTGAGCTACAATTCCCGCAACGTGTGTCCCGTGAAGAATTTCTTCTTTGTCTGGCCCCATCACATTATTGTCGCCATATTTTGTGTCTTTAATATCGTTTGGATTATCTCCCAAAACAGTTCGGTAGTTTGTTTTTAGGTTGTCACCGCTAATCACTTTCAAAAACCCGTCAAGTTCTTTTTGAATTTCTTTTTTCAAATCTGGAATGCTCATTCCATAATTCAACATTTGTTTCAAAATCGATTTGCTTTTGTTTACTTCAGCATCTGTAGAAACAATAGCATCAACCTCTTCGGCAGTATATTCGGTTTTTCCTAATAATTTTGAAATTGCCTCATCAGCTTTTGACGTCATTGTTAAAGCAAATTCTATTTGTTTTTTTGTTTGATTGGCTTCCTCAATTTTTTTGTCATTCAATTTTTTTGCTTCCGCAAAAGTAACCTCGTCAACCAATGTTTTGTCATTGATGATTCTCTCATATTCTAAATTCTCTTTTGTTATGTTTCCAAGAAAATTCCACCCATGAATATCGTCAATATAGCCGTTTTTGTCATCATCAATTCCGTTTCCTGCAATCTCCTTTTTATTGGTCCACACCACAGATTTCAGGTCATCGTGTTCAATGTCGACCCCTGAATCAACAATTCCCACAATTACAGGAGTGCTTTTTTTGTTTTTTAAAAATTCGGAATAAAGCTTATCAACACTCATTCCAGGAATACTATCTTTTACTAGATCAAGATGACTCCATCTTTTTAATTCTGTTTCGTTAAGTTTTCCTGTTTTTGCTACAAAAGCATTCGTACTTTGTGCATTTGCCGATAGCGAAAAAGCAAATAGAGCAACAAGGGATAAACAAATTGATTTAATTAATTTCATTTTTGGTTTATTTAAAATTTAAAGGTTCAAAAATACTTTTGTTTTATAAAAAGAACGACATTGATTAACACTATTTTAAGAAGAAATCACAATTAAATTTTTCTTTAAGCCGAATGCCTTTCTCTGTTCTTTCAACAGATATAATTTCGTTATGAGCATCATGCTCCAAAAATAGCAAATAATTATTATCCGCTGCTGCGGTCATAAATTTTTCTTTTTCTGTCAATGTTATCAGAGGTCTCGTGTCATATCCCATCACATAAGGAAGCGGAATGTGACCTGCGGTTGGCAATAAATCGGCCATAAAACAAATGGTTTTCCCTTGAAAATAAATGTGCGGAATCATCATTTTTTCTGTATGCCCATCAACAAAGAAAATCCCAAATCCAAGCTCTGATTTTTCAACAAAATCGCCTTCGGGTTTTTGAATAAAAAATAGTTGCCCACTTTCTTGAATCGGAATAATATTTTCATACAAAAAAGAAGCTTTTTCCCTAGTATTAGGTTTTGTTGCCCACTCCCAATGATTTTCATTTGTCCAATATTTAGCATTTTTAAAAGCTACTTCATATCCTGTTTTGTTCGAATTCCACTGAACGCTCCCTCCACAATGATCAAAATGCAAGTGAGTCATGAACACATCAGTAATGTCGTCTCTATGAAATCCGTATTTTGCTAAAGATTGATCCAAAGAGTGCGAACCCCAAAGCGAATAATAGCCAAAAAACTTCTCCGATTGCTTGTTCCCCATTCCAGTATCGATCAATATGAGTCGATTTTCATCTTCAATCAACAGGCATCGAGCTGCAATATCAATAAGATTGTTTTCGTCTGCAGGGTTTGTTTTGTTCCAAATTGTTTTTGGCACAACGCCAAACATTGCTCCGCCATCTAATTTAAAATTTCCCGATTCGATAGGATATAATTTCATTATTTATTTTTTGTGGTTTAATTATTTTGCAATTTAAGAAATCTAAACGGCTTTATTTGGTTCTAAAATCAATTTTTTCTTTTCTATTTTTAGTTAAAAAACACTAAAGATTTAGACAAAAACATTTAAAAGTAATATATTTGCCCTTTATTTAGACAAAATCAAAATAAGCTATTTGTTTTCAGTTTTTTATAAAAAAAAGAATACAAATTTTATAACCATTAAAAAACAAAAATAATGATACAGGTATCAGATACAGCAAGTAAAAAAATTGTCGATATGATGAAAGACGATGGTTTTGACGCAGCTATAGATTATGTTCGTGTTGGCGTAAAAAGTGGCGGTTGTTCAGGATTGTCCTATGAATTAAAATTTGACAAACAAATTGGAGAAACAGACAAAGTTTTTGAGGTTAATAATGTAAAAATTGCAGTCGAAAAAAAATCATTTTTATATTTGGCCGGAACAATTTTAGAATTTTCGGGAGGATTAAACGGAAAAGGATTTGTTTTCAATAATCCAAACGCAAGCCGAACCTGCGGTTGCGGAGAGTCATTCTCACTTTAGTCGAATGTTGAAAGTCATCAAGGGGAACGACTCCTAAAATGACTTTAAAACTTTAGACTTTAAAAACTTTAAGACAAAATTATGTCAAAATATACAGAAGATCATCTTCGAGTTGAACTCGAAAGCAAAGAATACGAATACGGATTTTATACTGATTTAAAGTCGGAAACATTTCCAATTGGTCTAAACGAAGACATCGTTCGAGCCATTTCCCTGAAAAAAGAAGAACCACAATGGATGACCGATTGGCGAATTGAAGCCTTCCGAGCATGGCAGGAAATGATCGAGCCAGAATGGGCAAACGTGCACTATCAAAAACCTGATTTTCAGGCAATTTCCTACTATTCTGCTCCAAAAACTATAGACCCCAACAAAACGCTAGACGATGTGGATCCAGAACTTTTAGAAATGTATAAAAAGTTAGGAATTTCTGTTGATGAGCAAAAAATGATGAATAATGTAGCTATGGATATTGTTGTTGATTCGGTTTCGGTAGCAACGACATTCAAAAAAACATTGGCAGAAAAAGGCATAATATTTATGAGTATTTCTGAAGCTATTCGGGAATATCCAGAATTAGTCAGAAAATATCTTGGAACGATTGTCCCGCAAAAAGATAATTTTTATGCCGCATTAAATTCGGCCGTTTTTTCTGATGGGTCTTTTTGTTATATTCCAAAAGGGGTTCGTTGTCCTATGGAGCTTTCGACCTATTTCCGAATTAATCAAGCGGGAACAGGGCAGTTTGAAAGAACGCTCCTTATTGCCGACGAAGGCAGTTATGTCTCTTATCTAGAAGGCTGTACGGCACCAAGTCGTGATGAAAATCAATTGCATGCTGCCGTTGTGGAGCTAATTGCTTTAGAAAACGCCGAAATTAAATATTCTACCGTTCAAAACTGGTATCCAGGAAATAAAGAAGGGAAAGGAGGCGTTTTTAACTTTGTTACCAAAAGAGGAATGTGTGAAAAAAACGCAAAAATTTCTTGGACACAAGTCGAAACAGGCTCTGCCGTTACTTGGAAATATCCTTCTGTTGTGTTGAAAGGCGACAACTCTGTGGGCGAGTTTTATTCGATAGCAGTAACAAATAATTTTCAACAAGCCGATACAGGAACTAAGATGATTCATATTGGGAAAAACACAAAATCGACAATTATCTCAAAAGGGATTTCGGCAGGAAAATCGCAAAACAGTTATAGAGGTTTAGTAAAAATAGGTTCGGGAGCGGACAACGCAAGAAATTTCTCACAGTGTGATTCCTTATTAATGGGGAACAATTGCGGGGCACATACGTTTCCATATATTGAAAGCAAAAATACCACTGCAAAAATAGAACACGAAGCCACAACAAGTAAAATTGGGGAAGACCAAGTTTTTTATTGCAATCAACGAGGAATCCCTACTGAAAAAGCCATCGCATTAATTGTTAATGGTTTTAGCAAAGACGTATTAAATAAATTACCAATGGAATTTGCAGTTGAAGCTCAGAAATTGCTAGAAATTTCGCTAGAAGGTTCCGTAGGATAATTAAAATTTTTAGATCATATATTTAAACAAAACAAAATGTTAAGCATAAAAAATCTACACGCATCAATTGGCGATAAAGAAATCTTAAAGGGAATCAACCTTGAGGTAAAAGCGGGAGAAATCCATGCAATAATGGGTCCAAACGGAGCTGGAAAAAGTACTCTTTCTGCAATAATTGCAGGAAACGAAAACTATGAAGTAACCGAAGGAGAAATAGTATTAGACAATGAAGATATCTCCGAATTGTCGCCAGAAGAAAGAGCACACAAAGGTGTTTTCTTATCGTTTCAATATCCTGTAGAAATTCCAGGGGTTTCGGTAACAAACTTCATGAGAACAGCCATTAACGAAACACGAAAAGCAAACAAACTCGAAGAAATGCCAGCAAACGAAATGCTGAAATTGATACGTGAAAAATCAGAATTGTTAGAAATAGATCGAAAATTTTTGTCCCGTTCTTTAAACGAAGGTTTTTCGGGAGGAGAGAAAAAACGAAATGAAATTTTTCAAATGGCAATGCTGGAACCCAAGTTAGCAATCTTGGACGAAACCGATTCTGGACTTGACATAGATGCCCTTAGAATTGTTGCAAATGGCGTAAACAAATTAAAAAGTGACAAAAATGCTGTTATCGTAATTACGCATTACCAAAGACTTTTGGACTATATCGTTCCTGATTTTGTCCATGTTTTATATGACGGAAAAATTGTAAAAACAGGTGATGCTTCGTTAGCATTAGAGCTAGAAGAAAAAGGATACGACTGGATTAAAAATTTAGTCTAAAGGCTATTGTCATAAAGTCAAACGGTATTCAATCAGTGACTTTGGGACATTATACATTTAGACAATAAGACATAATAAATGGAATTGAAAGAAAAATTACTCTCGTCTTTTATGGCCTTTGAAGAACGAATCGATGTGACATCGGAGCTTCATGATGTTCGAACTTTGGCAATAAAAAACTTTGAAAATAAAGGCTTCCCGACAAAAAAAGAAGAAGCGTGGAAATATACATCGCTAAATTCTATCCTGAAACATGACTTTTCGGTATTTCCAAAAAGCGAAAACACAGTAGAATTTGCCGAAGTAAAAAAGTACTTTTTACACGAAATTGATACCTATAAAGTAGTTTTTGTAGATGGTGTTTTTAGTTCATTTTTATCGTCAACAACCCATGATGGAATTGATGTTTGCTTGATGTCATCGGCATTAAATAAGCCAAAATACAAAATGGTAATTGATGCCTATTTTAATCAAATAGCCAGCAAAGAGGAGAGCTTAACTTCATTAAATACGGCTTTTGCCAATGAAGGGGCGTATATTAATATTCCGAAAAGCAAAGTTGTTGATAAACCAATTGAAATCATGTATTTCTCGACAGGAAGCGAAGCAAGGCTTTTGGTTCAGCCTAGAAATTTAGTGGTTGTTGGCGAAAACTCTCACGTTCAGATAATAGAAAGACATCAATGCTTGAATGAAAATCCAGTATTAACAAATTCGGTTACCGAGATTTTTGCCCAAAAAAGAGCCATTGTCGACTATTATAAAATTCAGAACGATAATCTAGAAGCCAATCTTATTGACAACACTTATGTTTCTCAACAAAAAGAAACCAACGTTTCGATAAATACCTTTTCGTTTGGCGGAAATTTAACTAGAAACAACTTGAATTTCTATCATTTTGGTGAAAGAATTGTAAGTAATTTGAACGGAATTACAATCATTGGCGACAAGCAACACGTAGATCATTATACGTTAGTGCAACATTCGACACCTAATTGTGAGAGTCATCAAGATTATAAAGGAATTTTTTCAGATCGTGCAACAGGAGTTTTCAACGGAAAAATATTCGTAGAAAGAGAAGCTCAAAAAACAAATGCGTTTCAAAAAAGCAACAATATATTATTGAGTGATAAAGCCACTATAAATGCAAAGCCACAATTAGAAATTTTTGCCGATGATGTGAAATGTTCACATGGTTGCACTATTGGGCAGCTTGATGAAACAGCAATGTTTTATATGCAGCAACGTGGAATTCCAAAAAAAGAAGCCAAAGCATTATTGATGTATGCGTTTTCAAATGCAGTTATTGAAAGCATAAAAATCCCAGAACTAAAACAACGAATCACAAAGATTATTGCCACCAGATTAGGTGTGAAAATGGGATTTGATTTGTAGTTTTTATTTTTTTATTGATGTTATAATTCCGCCTAAAAACGCATTAAAATCAAACTCGGGATCTTCTTTTAGCCCCATTCGAACAATCACCATTTCCATAGACGGAATTATGGCAATCATTTGTCCTTGGTAGCCACTACAATAATACATATCTCGAGGAGCATTCGGGTATTGTCCGCCTGCATTTAACCAAAAATGGGCTCCGTACGCTTTGTTTGACGTATTTGTTGGGGTGGCGGTATATTGTATCCAGCTTTTGTCCAAAATTTGTTCGCCATTCCAATTACCATTATGCAAATATAGTAACCCAAATTTTGACCAATCACGCGTTGTAGCCCAGCCATAGGAAGAACCTACGTAGTTTCCGGCCATATCAGTTTCGATGATCATCGAGTGCATTCCTATTTTATCAATCAATGCCGAATACCAAAAATCCAAATATTCTTGATGCGTTTTAAATTGATTTCTTAGAATCCCTGATAACAAATTGGTTGTTCCAGAAGAATAATTCCAATGTGTATTGGGTTCAAAAGCTGCCGGTTTTTCGAGTTGTGATTTGGACATATTTTCTGCTTGAAAAAGCATTTTTGTAGCATCACAAATGGTCTCATAATTTTCTTCCCATTCCAATCCAGAATTCATGTGAAGCAAATCGTTGATTGTGATTTTGCATCGTTTGTCTTTTGCCCATTCTTTTATAGGGGCAGGCTTGTTAATGTCTATTTTTCCTTGTTTTTGTAATATTCCAAATAGAGCACTCGTGACGCTTTTTGTCATTGACCAGCCTAATATTTTTGAATCTTTATCGAAGTTTTTATCATATTTTTCGGCAATAATTTTGTCTTTATAAAGAACTAAAACCGAGCGAGTTCGTTTTTCCTTTTTAGGACTTTTATCAAAAGCATTGGCTACGGCCAAATTCAATTTTTTGTAATTTATGTTAGAAAAAGTAGTGTCTAAGTCATTTTTTGGATCGTTTTTTGGAATTTTATCTCCATAAGGAAACGACAAATTATTTTCAATTTTTGTCCGTTTTGGAATTTCATACGGTTTTGAAACATCAAAGTCATCGTTTACTAAAGTAGCTCCCAGACCTTCTCTATAAATTGCTTTTCGAACTTTCAAACCATAAACCGAAGCTGTTGCACTTTTTTCAGAGAGGTCTATTTCGTTTTTTGCCAAAGTAATCATCGAAATGTCGTTGTCATTTTTTTCGATTAAATCCAGCGAACGACCGTCAATAAAGCGACAAGAAGCAACACTCTTGGCCGAAAAACCAGATATTAAATCCAACTTTGGATAAGTTGTATAACCATAAAAAAGAATAGCGATTAAGACACCAACAGCACTAATTTTTAAGAAGTTTTTCATATGGAGATATAATTTTCAGCAATTTACCAAAAAACCAAATACAAATTACTGTTTATGAAAATTTGTGCTTTCATTGTTCTGAAAATAATTCTATATTCACTACTTTTGTATTTAGAATTTTTCTAAATAAAACACATTGGATATTCAAAAAATTAGAGCTGATTTCCCTATTTTATCTCAAAAGGTGAACGGAAAACCATTGGTTTATTTTGATAATGCAGCAACTTCGCAAAAACCACAAGTTGTGATTGATGCAATTTCTAATTATTATCAAGAAATTAATGCCAATATTCATCGAGGCGTTCATACTTTGAGCCAATTAGCAACCGATGCTTATGAAGAATCAAGAGCAAAGATTCAAAAGCATATCCATGCTAAATTTGCTCACGAAGTGCTTTTTACATCAGGCACAACACACGGAATTAACTTGGTTGCAAATGGTTTTTCGGCAGTCTTACAACCGGGTGATGAGGTTTTGATTTCTGCAATGGAACATCATTCTAATATTGTGCCTTGGCAAATGCTTTGTGAAAAAACGGGTGCCAAATTGAAGGTTATTCCGATGGATGAAAACGGAGAACTAATTGTATCAGAATTTGATAAATTACTTACAAAAAACACAAAATTAATTGCTGTTACACATATTTCAAACGCACTTGGAACCATAAATCCGATAGAGTATTTTATTCAAAAAGGACATGATTTTGGTGCTGCGGTTTTGATTGATGGTGCTCAAGCCGTTCCTCATTTTCGACCGAATGTTCAAGATTTGGATTGTGATTTTTATGTGTTTTCTGGACACAAATTGTGCGGGCCAACGGGAACAGGAATTTTATATGGAAAAGAAGATTGGTTGAACAAGTTGCCGCCATATCAAGGGGGTGGCGAAATGATAAAAGAGGTAACTTTTGAGAAAACTACCTATGCCGAATTGCCGCATAAATTTGAAGCTGGAACGCCAAATATTTCTGGGGGAATTGCCCTTGGCGTAGCAATTGATTATATGAATTCTATTGGTTTTGATGCGATTGAGAAGCAAGAAAAAGAGCTGCTTGATTATGGAACAAAACGATTATTAGAAATCGAAGGACTTAAAATTTTTGGCTTAGCCAAGAAAAAAACAGCTGTAATTTCGTTTAATATTGAAGGCATTCACCCGTATGATATTGGGACAATAATCGACAAATTAGGAATTGCAGTTCGGACGGGACATCACTGTGCTCAACCAATCATGAACTTTTTTGGCATTCCTGGAACAATTAGAGCTTCGTTTTCTTTTTATAACACAAAAGAGGAAATTGATGTTTTGTTTCAAGCCCTTCAAAGAGCCAAAACGATGCTCACCTAAAAACTAAGTATGAAAGCAATAACGATCGTTTTTTTCATCCTTTTTTTGGTAAAAGATTGCGAAATTAAATCTCAAGAAATAGACGCTGTGAAGATTGAATATTCTGCCTATTCGAGAGAATATTATCAAAAAACGGAAATAGAAAACAAAAAGTTTAGAGTTTTTAGAGATAGTAATTCGCTAGAAGACCCCAATTTTCAACCGATACCAAAAGCACTTTGGAAAGAGATGGTTTTAGAATTTAAAAAACTAAATTTGGATGCAATTTCTAATATGGAAGCACCAACAAAAAAGCGTTTTCATGACGGTGCGGCAATTGCGAAATTATCCATTTTCTATAAAGGGAAAGCGTATCAAACAGTAGATTTTGATCGCGGTTTTCCTCCTAAAGAAATTAGTAAATTTGTAGAAAAAATTAACGCTTTAATCAAGGATTAGTATGAGCATTAAAGAAATACAAGACGAAATAGTAGATGAATTTTCCCTGTTTGACGACTGGATGGATCGGTATGAATATATTATTGAACTTGGAAAAAAATTACCATTGATAGAAGAAAATTATAAAACCGAAAACAATATAATCAAAGGCTGCCAATCGAAAGTGTGGCTTCAAGGCGAACAAAAAGGCGATATTGTTGTTTTTACGGCTGATAGTGATGCTATTTTGACAAAAGGAATAATAGCGTTATTAATTCGTGCCTTTTCAAATCAAAAAGCTGCTGATATTTTAGCTGCCGATGTCGATTTTATAGATGAAATAGGGCTAAAAGAACACCTTTCGCCAACACGAGCAAACGGCTTGGTTTCGATGATAAAAAATATAAAAATGTATGCTTTGGCATTTAATTCAAAACAATAAAAAAAATGGAACAAGAAATTGATACAAACTTGCTAGGAGAAGAAATCGTTAGAAAGCTAAAAACTATCTATGATCCAGAAATTCCAGTAGATATATATGAATTAGGGTTGATTTATGATGTGATGGTCAACACGGATTTTGAAGTAAAAATACTAATGACGCTAACCTCTCCAAATTGCCCTGTTGCCGAATCTTTGCCTCGTGAAGTAGAAGAAAAAGTGCAATCTATCGAGCTTGTAAAAACTGCCGAAGTTGAGATTACGTTTGATCCGCCATGGACAAAAGATTTGATGAGCGAAGAGGCAAAATTAGAATTAGGAATGCTATAAATTTAGCCATAATGACGGAAATCATAATTTTTCTATGAGATATTTCATGATTTTCGACATTATATTCAAGACCTTATTATGGACGAAATTGTAAATAAAGTAGCAAATAGTAGTTTGGTTGTTTTTGATTTGGAAGATTATTATCCAATAGAAAAACAATCAAAAATAGATATTTCTTGCTGGTTATTTGAAGGAATAATAGTCAAAGAAAAAGACTTCCGCACTCAATTATCTCAATATGATTGGGCAAAGCATCAATATGAAAATGTAGCTATTTTTTGTAGTACAGAAGCAATTGTTCCTGCTTGGGCATTTATATTGGTTGCGATACAACTAACGCCATTTGCAAATCGAATCATCAACGGAACGTTGGAAGATTTGGATTCGGTTTTATACCAAGAAATACTTTCAAAAGTTGATTTTTCGATATATGAAGGAAAATCAATAATCCTAAAAGGCTGTTCAAAAAAACCAGTTCCGATGAGTGCCTATGTTCTGGCAGCCCAGTATTTGCAACCTTTTGCAAAGAGTATTATGTATGGCGAAGCATGTTCTGCGGTGCCATTATTTAAAAAAAAATAAAGGGAGTTTCAGCGTTTATTATTTAATTTATTTAGAACAACACCGCTTTTACGAATCTTAAATGCCACAGGATAAAAAACGGTTATAGTATGCCGAGATTAGGTCATGATTATTCTCGGTCTTCTTTGTCGATGGCATCTTTATAATCGGGATACAAAAATTTATTATACGGAAATCTAGCCACATGAATTGCCCGAACGGCTTCATAGACACGCTCTTTAAACTCTTCGATGTTTTCTTTATTGATAGCCGAAATAAACAAAGCATTTTCTGCCCCTACATTGTTCATCCAAGTATGTTTCCATTCTTCTAGAGTATAATGTTTTTTCGTTTTTTCGGTAATTAGATCATCTTCATCGATGGTCAAATATTTATAAGCATCAATTTTATTAAAAACCATAATAGTAGGCTTTCCATTGCTTTTAATGTCCATTAAAGTTTGATTTACAGAATCAATATGGTCTTGAAAATCTGGATGCGAAATATCGACAACATGCAGAAGCAAATCGGCTTCTCGAACTTCGTCAAGCGTACTTTTAAACGAATCTACCAATTGAGTAGGGAGTTTTCTAATAAATCCAACGGTATCCGAGAGCAAAAAAGGCAGGTTTTTTATGACCACTTTACGAACAGTTGTGTCCAAAGTTGCAAAAAGTTTGTTTTCTACAAAAACCTCGCTTTTACTGATAACATTCATCAATGTTGATTTCCCCACATTCGTATAACCCACTAAAGCTACCCGCACCATTGTGCCACGATTGCCCCTTTGCACAGACATTTGTTTGTCGATTATTTTTATTTTTTCTTTTAATAAAGCAATTCTGTCTCGAACAATTCGTCTATCGGTTTCAATTTCTGTTTCTCCAGGACCCCGCATTCCAATTCCTCCTTTTTGACGCTCAAGATGCGTCCACATTCCCGAAAGTCTCGGCAAGAGATATATGCATTGTGCTAACTCGACTTGAGTTCTTGCATAGGAAGATTCCGCTCTTTGTGCAAATATGTCCAAAATGAGGTTGGTTCTGTCCAAAACTTTACAATTTAGTATTTTGGTAATGTTTTTTTGTTGCGAAGGCGATAATTCATCATCAAAAATCACAGTTGAAATATCATTTTCTTTCACAAAAAGGTTTATTTCTTCCATTTTTCCTGTTCCAAGAAAAGTTTTTGGATTGGGGCGTTCCATCTTTTGAAAAAATCTTTTTATGACTTCCCCACCAGCAGTGAAGGTCAAAAATTCAAGCTCATCAAGGTATTCATTAAGCTTAGTTTCGTCCTGTTTTTGGGTAATTATACCCACAATTACAGATTTTTCGAAGTTGATATTTGTTTTTTCTAACATAGAATAATTTGATTTACAAATGTAATTAATTGACACACAAATAACCCTTTTCTGTATCTAAAAAAGATAAAATTATTATCGTGTTTGTTAAATAATAAAAAATATCATAATTTTTAATAAAAAATGTTAAATTTGAAACTCCTAAACAAGAACTATACAATAATTACAAATTTGCAGATCATGAAAAAAATTACTCTTCTAATATTAATGATATTTACTTCGTTTTCAGGCTATTCTCAATGGGTTGAAGGCTTCGAATCAGGAATTCCTTCTACTTGGACAGTTTCTAACAATGGCTTTGGCCTTGTTCAAAATTGGCA
>CAIJXW010000145.1 GCA_903824755.1 uncultured Bacteroidota bacterium
AATTATATTTATATTACTATTATCTAGCGCATGCTATTCTCAAAACCTAAGCATAATTGGGAAATGGAATACAATCGATGATGTTTCAGGAAAAGTTCTTTCTGTTGTTGAAATATTTGAACAAAATAATAAAATCTACGGAAAAATCCATGAAGTTTATAACCCAAAAAAACGCAACCAAGTTTGCGAAAAATGCCTAGGAGAGGATAAAAATAAAGCAATTCTTGGACTAACAATAATCAAAGGACTAGAAAAAGATGGTGATCAATACAGCAACGGAAAAATTCTAGATCCCAATTCTGGAAAATTATACAAATGCACGATTGCTCTCGAAGGAAAAAATAAACTAAAAGTTCACGGCTATATCGGAATACCATTAATCGGTAGAACGCAATATTGGGAACGACTCAAGCATTAATTATCATAAACCTAAAAAATCATTAATGCCGTTTTTTGTTGAAGTTATTCTGCCGCTTTCACTAGCAAAGACTTTTACCTATCAGGTTTCTGAATCCGAATTTGATTATATCAAAATCGGAATGCGGGTAGCTGTCCCTTTTGGAACAAGCAAAATTTATTCAGCTTTAGTTATAGATTCTCACAAAAACAAACCAACACTTTATGAAGCCAAAGAAATTCATCAAATTTTAGATGAAAAACCAATCGTTACAAAAACCCAAATCGAACATTGGAAATGGATTTCTTCCTACTATATGTGTGCTATTGGTGATGTCTATCGAGGAGCTATGCCTAGCGGATTGTTGCTCGAAAGCGAAACAATTATTTCTCAAAAAACAAACGATTTTATAGATCAAAGTAAGCTTTCGGATGATGAATTTCTAATTTTCGAAGCATTACAGCAACAAAGCTCTCTAAAAATAGCAGACATCATTTCTATTTTGAACAAGAAAAATGTTTTTCCAATTATTCAAAAACTACTCGACAAAAACATTATTGCACTCAATCAAGAAATACAAGAAACTTATAAACCAAAGTTGGTTAAATATATTCGATTAAATTCAAAATATGAATCAGATGAATCATTGAGTGAATTATTAGATTTTTTGAAAGGAGCTACCAAGCAAAAAGAATTAGTATTGCAGTATTTTCAATTAAAAGCCATCGAAAAAAAACCGATTTCGGCCAAAATACTTGTCGATTCTGCAAATTCTACTACTGCCGTTTTGAAAGCATTAGTAGATAAAGAAATCTTTGAATCCTATCATATTCAAGAAGATAGAGTTCGCTTTTCAGACAATTTCACTACAAAAACACTTCGGTTAAGTACGGCACAACAAAACGCCCTGAACGCAATAAATGATAGCTTTCTCCAAAAAGAAGTTTGCCTTTTGCATGGCGTTACTTCTAGTGGAAAAACTGAGATTTATATAAAAATAATTGAAGGTTTTTTAGAAAAAAACAAACAAGTTTTATACCTATTGCCTGAAATCGCTTTGACCACACAACTTGTGGATAGATTGACTAACTATTTTGGAAATAAAGTGGCGGTTTTTCATTCTAAATACAGTAATAATGAACGAATAGAAGTTTGGAACCAAGTCAATACTGATTCAGAAAAAGCAAGAATTATAATCGGTGCTAGATCTGCATTATTTTTGCCTTTTTCAAATTTGGGCTGTATTATTATTGATGAAGAACATGAGCAAACATTCAAACAAGTTGACCCTGCTCCAAGATATCACGCCCGTGATGCCGCAATTATTCTGGCTAATTTTTTTAAGGCAAAAGTAGTATTGGGTTCTGCAACGCCTAGCCTGGAAACCTATAATAATGCAGTTTCTGGAAAATATGGATTAGTTTCACTTTCTGAACGCTTTGGGAATGTAATGATGCCCGATATTGAGCTAGTAGATTTGAAAGACAAATATTTCCGAAAAAAAATGACGGGACATTTTAGCGATGTCTTGATTGAAGAAATTTCAAAAGCTACCGCATTAGGGGAGCAAGTGATTTTGTTTCAAAACCGAAGAGGCTTTTCTCCGTTATTAGAATGCATCACTTGTGGACATATTCCGCAATGCCAACAATGTGATGTTAGTTTGACTTATCACAAACATAAAAATCAATTGAGATGTCATTATTGTGGCTATTCTATTGCCAAGCCTACAAATTGTCATAGCTGTTCGAGTTTAGATTTAACCACAAAAGGCTTTGGCACAGAGCAAATTCAGCAGGAACTAATCTCGCTTTTTCCAACTATTACTATCGGTAGAATGGATCAAGATACGACTCGAGGCAAATTTGGTTTTGAAAAAATAATTAATAGTTTTAAAAATAGAGAAATAGACATTTTGGTGGGTACTCAAATGCTTGCCAAAGGGTTAGATTTTGACAACGTTACATTGGTTGGAATTATGAATGCCGACAATTTATTATATCACCCAGATTTTCGTGCTTTTGAAAGAAGTTTCCAAATGATGACACAGGTTTCAGGAAGGTCAGGAAGGTCAGAAAAGAGAGGAAAAGTAATAATTCAAACCTACAACCCAAACCATAATACCATTCAACAAGTGACAAAGAATGATTATTTGGGCATGTATGAAGAACAACTTTATGAACGAAGAAATTTTCAATATCCTCCTTTCTATAAGTTAATCAAAATAACTTTAAAACATCGGGATTATGAGAAATTAAAAGAGGGTTCGATGTGGTTATATCAAGTTTTGCAACACCATTTGAATATGCCAGTTTTGGGGCCAGAAGAACCAGGAATTAGTAGGATTAGAAATGAATATATAAGAACGATTTTAATCAAAATACCAACAAATTTATCAATCGGTGCAACAAAAAATCAATTGCAAAAAATGTTGAATAGCTTTGAGGCTGTTCCGCAATATCGATCCATAAAAACAACAATTAACGTTGATTATTATTAGCCAACGGCAAGAGCCCTAACAAGGTCTTCTTTTTTGTTTCTGCTCAATGGGATTTTGCTTTTCCCAATTTCTGCAAATTTACTGTTGTATCGCTCCACCTTATCAATATTGACAATGAAAGACTTATGAACGCGAACAAATTTGTTTTTAGGAAGCTCATTCTCAAAAGATTTCATTGTAGATAGCACTAGATTGCTATCGTCTTCGGTTATCACTTTTACATAATCTCCATAGGCTTCAACCCATTTTATTTTGGAGGTAAATATTTTTAATTTTTTCAAATTACTTTTAATGAAAATATGTTCGCCATCTTCTTGAGGACTTCCATTTTTTAATAAATAAAAATCTAAAGCTCTTTTTACGGCAGCATCAAATCGTTCCGAAGTGATCGGCTTCTGAATATAATCTGTTGCATCATAATCAAATGCTCTAACGGCATAATCTGGTTTTACGGTAATAAAAATAATTTGAGGTTTCACCTTTAAAGCATCTAAAAAAGCAAACCCATTAATTACGGGCATTTCAATGTCTAGAAAAATAATATCAACATCATTAATCGAAAGACAATTTTTTGTCTCGATTGCATTAGAAAAATCACCTATTAATTTTAGGCTAGGGTGATTGTTTACCAGCTTTGTAATAAGCATTCTTTGTATATTACTATCATCAACAACTACACAATTTAGTTTCATAATTATTTGGTATATAGCTTAAGAACAAATTAAATTTTCT
>CAIJXW010000146.1 GCA_903824755.1 uncultured Bacteroidota bacterium
GTCTATGAATTCTGAAAACAAAAATAAATTTGCCTCTTTTCATATCAGACAATCATTGGGATTAACGATTACTTTTATTTCGTTAGGTTTGATAATCAGTAATTTTGACAGTATGATGATTTCAATGCCAATGTGGATTTTTATTTCTGTTTTATGGTCCTACGGATTGTTTAGTGCAATTAATGGAGAGAGTAAACCATTACCCATTTTAGGCAATTATTTTCAAAAATGGCTTAATAGTATTTCATAAAAACTATGGATTTATCGCTAGAATTTTTAATAAAAGAGCCAAAAATAATACGGGATAAAAATCCTTTATTATTATTAATTCACGGCTATGGGAGCAATGAAAAGGATTTATTTTCATTTGCAAACGAGTTGCCAGAAACGTATTATATCATTTCCGTTCGAGCCCCTTTTGATTTGCAATATGGAAGTTATGCTTGGTATGCAATTAATTTTGATACCGACCAAAACAAATTTTCTGATTTGAATCAAGCAAAAATTTCGAGAGATTTAATTGTTCGTTTTATAGATGAATTAATTCAAAATTATCCTATTGATTCTGATGAAATCTCACTAGTTGGCTTCAGTCAAGGAAGTATATTGAGTTATGCCATTGGGCTTTCCTATCCTGAAAAAATTAAAAAAATAATTGCCTTCAGCGGTTATTTGAATTTGGATATGGTGCTTCCTGGTTCAGACCAAAGAAATTTTAAAAACCTTCTAGTTTTTTCATCACATGGCACACAAGACCAAGTTATTCCAGTGGATTGGGCCAGAAAAACAAAACCGCTTTTAGATCAAATGGGCATTTCGAACACCTATTTGGAATATCCGATTGGGCATGGAATTTCACCTCAAAACTTTTTCGATTTCAAGAAATGGTTGATTTCAAACCAATAAATTATTTTTGGTATAATAAAGTTTGAATTAATTCAAATGAAATCGACTTGTCCTCGTTGACAAAATATTTCAACAACACTTCTCCCCAATAATTTCCATCGCTATAATCGGCAATAATCCATCTGTGATTCAAAACCATTATCTTATTGATAATAAACTTATTGTCCCCTAATTTATCTTGCCCTGTATAAGGATTTCCAGCAGGATTGTCATTAAATTCAAATAATTTTTCTTTTACAATTGGAATTAATTTTTCGTAAGAAATTGATTTTTCAACATCATCAGAATAAAAATAATCTTGAGCATTTTGATTATTTTCTAACGAAAAATAATTAGCATCAAACAACTGTTGCTTTAAAATAGCAATTGAATCTTTTGATGTTTTTAGTTTTTTTTCAAATTTAGAAGTTTCAAATTTCAGTTGAGAGCTATAATAAGAAAAAGTAAAAATAGCTAGCAAAGTTATCAGAATACAAGTGTAAAGTAAGAAAGATTGTTTCATTTGATTAAATATTAATTTCTAAATTATCATAAGCCAAATAAACGTTATTTGGTAATTTTTGTTGCACATCATTATGAAAACCTAATAAATGACTAATGTGCGTAAGATATGTTTTTTTGGGTTGCACCAAATTAATAAAAGCCAAAGCTTCGTTCATATTGAAATGTGAATGATGCGGTTCTTCTCGTAAAGCGGTAATAACCAGCACATCTAAATTTTTTAGTTTGTCGAATTCTGATTGTTCGATGGTTTTAAAATCTGTTAAATAAGCAAAGTTATCGATTCTATAACCAAAAATTTGAAGATCGCCATGCAATCCATTAATTGGAATAACGGTTTTATTTCCAATAAGAAAATTGTTATTATTTTCTACCTCAAACGGAATTACGGAGGGAGCTCCTGGATACCTATTTTCGATTTCAAAAATATAATCAAATCGTTTTTTTAGATTTTCTATAACTCTTTTATGAGCAAATATAGGCATTTCGCCTTGTTTGAAATTAAAAGGACGAATGTCGTCCAATCCTGCGGTATGATCAGAATGCTCGTGAGTAAATATAATTCCGTCCAGTTTTTGACAATTTGAAGTAAGCATTTGTTGTCTAAAATCTGGACCACAATCAATAACGTAGGAATAATTATCCCAATGAATCCAAACAGAAACTCGTAATCTTTTATCTTTTGGATTATCACTAAGGCACACAGAGTGTTGACTTCCAATGACTGGAATACCTTGAGACGTGCCGGTTCCTAAAAAATATATATTCAATTGTTATTTTTTTACAAAAATAAGATTATTTCTCTTTTATTGATGCCCATTTTTGTTAACTTTGTACTATTAGAATATCTAAAAACTCAAATGGATACCAGTATAAAGTTAAAAGGTGACAAAGTCATCGAACAAATTCCTTCTATAAAAGATAAAGCACTTCGTATCAACTTGAACGAAAATATCTATGGAACGTTTGCCGAAATTGGTGCGGGTCAAGAAACCGTTAGACATTTTTTTAGATCTGGTGGGTCGTCAGGAACAATTGCAAAAGCAATGTCTGCCTACGATAAAGATTTCAGTGATGCTATATATGGCGTAGAAGAAGACGGTAGATATGTTACAGAAAGTCGTTTAAAAAAGATGCTTAACCACGAAGTTATGCTTATCGAAAATAGACTTAAAAGAGACAAACACCCTAGAAAAATGTTTTTTAGCTATGCAAATACTGTTGCAACAATAGATTTTGCGAAGCAATTTAAGGGGCATGGTTGGGTTGGAATTCGATATCAAATTGAGCCAGACGAAGATTATAACGATATTATTATTCATATTCGATTTAAAGAAACCGATGCAAAATTGCAACAAGAAACCTTAGGAATACTTGGTGTAAACCTAATTTATGGTGCATATTATAAATATAATGACCCGAAAAAATTATTGCGTTACTTATATGATCACCTTGACAAAGATCAATTAGAAATAGATACAATTAATTTTTCTGGTCCTCGTTTTGCAAATGTTGACAATCGATTGATGAGTTTGCAATTAGTGAAAAACGGTATGACAGATGCTGTAATGTTTGATCCAAACGGAAATAATATTTTGCCAGCTGCTATTTTATACAAAAAAAACATTTTAGCGTTGCGAGGAAGTTTTCGACCTGTAACAAAAGTAAATATTAATATGTATGAAAAATCCTTGAAATTATTTCTCAAGGAGAGCAAAGTTGACAAAGACAATACGCTCGTTATTTTTGAAATTACGTTGTCAAATTTGCGTTCTGACGGTGAAATTGATGAGAGAGATTTTATGGATCGAGCCGAATTGCTTTGTTCATTAGGGCAAACAGTTATGATTTCAAATTTTCAAGAATATTATAAAGTTGTTGAATATTTTTCTAATTATACCAAAGCAAGAATGGGATTAACAATTGGCGTAAATAATTTGATTGACATATTTGACGAAAAATATTATCGCCATTTGAGTGGTGGAATTTTGGAGGCGTTTGGAAAACTATTCTATCGCGATTTAAAGGTATTCTTATATCCAATGATTGGAGAAAATGGAGAAATAATAACCTCCGAGAATTTAAAGGTTCACCCGAGAATGAAAGAACTCTATAAATTTTTCAAATTTAATGGAAAAGTAGTTGATATTAAGGACTATGACCCTACGACATTAGAGGTTTTCTCTAGAGATGTATTAAAAATGATTAGCAATGGAAAATCAGGCTGGGAAGAAATGCTTCCTATTGGTATTGCCGAACTAATCAAGCAACATAGTCTTTTTGGTTATGACTCAAAGAAGTTTTTGGAAAAAACAAACTAAAAAAAAGCGTCAATAAATTTGACGCTTTTTTTTTATTTATTTTAAAATTTGAGAGGCGTGTTCTTTTGTTTTCACGTCCGAAATTACCTCGTCAATAATTCCGTTTTCATCAATTATGAAGGTAGTTCTATGTATTCCGTCATAATCTTTTCCCATGAATTTTTTTGGCCCCCAAACTCCGAAAGCATTAATTACGGATTTGTCTTCATCTGCAAGAAGAGGAAAAGGAAAATTAAACTTATCTTTAAATTTTAGTTGTGCTTTTTGAGAATCGGCACTTACGCCTAGAATAGCAAAATTATTGCTTTGAAATCGTTCAAAATTATCTCTCAAATCGCATGCTTCGGCAGTGCAACCAGGAGTATTTGCTTTTGGATAAAAGAAAACTACTAATTTTTTTCCTTTAAAATCGGCTAATTTGTGAGCTAGTCCATCTTGATCAATTCCTGAAAAATCAGGAGCTTTATCACCTTTTTTTAATGTTGTCATACTATTTTATAATATATAAATTAAAGAGTAACTTTGTTTACTGTTATAATAATTTATAAATATACAAAAATGAATAAACATGAACGTATAACGTTTGTTATAAATACGTTAAA
>CAIJXW010000147.1 GCA_903824755.1 uncultured Bacteroidota bacterium
CAAATAAGTGGGCAAGTAAATAACTCTGGTTTTTTCCCTTTTAATGAAAACATGACTGTTAACGACCTTATTATACAAAGTGGTGGATTAAAATATTCTGCAACTTCTTCATTTATTGAAATTGCAAGAAGAACCTTAGATGATCCAAAAAAAACGGTAGAAATTATTCAATTGAATAGCAATAAAAATTTAATTAATGCAGATTCAATAAAAAAAATTAACTTATTTCCATTTGATCATGTTTTTATTAGAAACATTCCAGGATACTATGCTCCTTATATTGTTACAATTAAAGGAGAAGTTTTATTACCTGGAGATTTTGCTGTTGATAGAAAAGAAATGCGTATATCTGATTTAATAAAAAGGGCGAATGGATTAACTCAATATGCATATACTCCAGGGGCTACATTATTGCGAAGAACAAACAAGTTTAAAAATTTAACAAAAGCAGAGAGAGAGAACGAAAATTTAAATGAAATCAAGTTAAATATTAACAAAGACCAAATAGTAGCTTCATCGGAAACAAATAAATCCACCACTTCAAGAATTGATGAAAAGGTTAAAGAAAATAACAAGACAATATAATTCGAAAAATAAGAAAAATTAAAAGATGCAGAAAAACAACTTTTATTAAAAGACAATTTATTATTAAAGGAAAAAAATACAATTCAAGAATCAGAAAATGAACAGGAATTAGTGGCAATTGATCTAGATCAAATTATAGCTAATCCTGGTTCTAACTATGATTTAATTTTAAAAGAGGGGGATTTGTTAGAAATTCCAGAAAAAATTCAAACTGTAAGTGTTAAAGGAGGCGTCCTTTATCCAGTTTCAGTGAGATACGAAGAAGGAATTCATTTTAAGGAATACATCAATCGATCTGGAGGGTATTCATTACAAGCAATTCGAAAAAAATCTTATGTAATTCAGTCAAATGGAAAAGTTGAAAGAGTAAAACAAGTTCTTTTTGTTAGAACTTATCCCATAATAAAACCAGGCGCTCAAATTTTTGTTCCAATTAATACTGCTGAAAGAGCTCCTCTTTCTTATGATAAAGCATTGGGTATAATCACATCTGCACTTACATTAATTTTTTTATTAAGAGCCTTGTAAGATTTAATTTATTATGAATGAAATAACAACTGATACATCCGCTGCTTCAACTTCTGAAGATGAATTGTCTTTGAATGATATTTTCAGTTACCTTAATACTGTTAAAAATATTTTTAAACCATATTGGAAAAGATTCATTTTTTTTCTCCTAATTCCAGTTCTCCTTTTCGGAATTATTGGTCTTCTTGCAGCTTTGACAACTGCTAAGGAATATGATGCAAAATGTACTTTAATAACAGATCAGGTTACTTCTAAAGGAAGTGGCTCTCTTTCCGGATTGGCAGCCCTTGCTGGTGTTCAAATTCCAACTGGGGGAGGGAATGAAGAATCATTGGGTGCGGATCTGTACCCAATGATTCTTGCCAACAAACCTTTTTTAGTTGAATTATCGCGCATACCTATTTATTTTAAGAAAGAAAAAAAAAATATCACTTTAGAGCAGTATTTCAGAAGAGAGATTAAAAAGAATGTTGTTGAACAGTTTATAGACTTTATTCTTCATCCTGTTAATGGGTTTAAAAGTTTAGGCAAGAAAGAAAATTTAGATTCCTCCAGTTTTGTTAGTGTTCCTGTAAAAGTTAATGAATTGACTCTCCGAAATACAGATCAATTTTTTAGTAATGAAGTTTTCATTGCAGATTTGACGCCAGAAAATAAAAAAATGATTGGTATTCTAAGTAGCCGAATTAAGTTTGATCAGACGGGTAAAAAAATCACATTGTCTTTCAAAATGCCTGATCCCAACCTGAGTGCTGAGGCAACAAAAACGGTATTTAATTTGATGATAAAATATATTACTAAATTTAAATTAGGAAAGCAACTTGAAAATCTTCATTTTCTAGAATCTAGTGCAGC
>CAIJXW010000148.1 GCA_903824755.1 uncultured Bacteroidota bacterium
AATAATAATTTAACAGTAATTTATTTTTATTCATAATTTTAATAATAACTTTACAAAAAAACCTACAACTATGAAAAAAATTCTACTCATTTTGACGCTAATTTTTATTAGCATTTCTGGATCTTCTCAATCTTCAACCCTTACAGTATTTAATCAAATTCTTTTTTATGACGGTTATGCTGGCGTAGTCAATCTCCCAGTTCCTTCAGGAGTTATTCGCCACCGAAATGATTTATATGCCAAACAACTTACGGCTAGTCAGTTAGCTTCTTTTGGAGATGCTATAACTTTGAATGTATCTATCAGTGCAGATTGTGATAATTATGACAGAATAGGCAACGTGAATTTAGCTTTTGTTCCAAAAAATGCTACGACCTATAATCCTGATCTAGTTCCAAGAATTGAATTAGGTAGGTTTATTACTCCTTTTATGAATAAAAACGTACCACCAAATTTAGTTCCATATACTTTCAATATTGATAATGTGGCCAAAATATTTAAAGATCCAGGAATAAATGCAACGTATGATATTTGGATTGAATTTGAAGTTTTCGGCGTTCCTTATGCAGCAAATACTCAAATTCAAGGTTGTGCAGGCATAAATAGTGTTTTTTATGGCACTCTTGATATTGTTTCCAATACAAATTCATTAATAACAAATAATAATTTTTTACTTCCATTAAATTTCAAAAAAAATCTGAACAACTATCAAGCAGGAGCTTCCGATGCAATTGGTTCATCAACGAGAACAATAGCTTTTAATTTGCCAACGACAATGGATAACGCAAGTTTCTATTTAATAACTTCAAATCATGGCTCAAATAGTGGAGGTGAAGAATATGAGAGAAGATTACATAAAGTCTATTTTAATAATTTGCTAATTCCTGTTTTGAACTATACTCCTGGTGAGCTAACTTGCGAACCCTATCGAATTTATAATACGCAAGGCAACGGAATTTATGGGCCAACTCCTAGATCAGATGCAGAGTGGCAATCTTTTAGTAACTGGTGTCCAGGAGCGAAAATTCCAATAAGAAAAATTCCTCTAGGAGCTTTAAACCCTGGAAATCATACCTTTAGAATTAGCATTCCGAATGCTGTGTTTGTTGGAGGAGAAGGATATTTTCCAATCTCACTCTATTTGCAAGCATCAAATGCAGTTTTAGGTCTAGAAGCAGTAAAAAAAGTAGAATATTCTGTTTTCCCAAACCCATCGAATAATAGTATTTCTATAGCTACTAGCGATGCACTTGAAAATGTCATAATTTCGAATAGTTTAGGACAACAAGTTTTTCAAGGAAACTCAAAACAAATCGATATTTCTAATTTTTCAAATGGAGTTTATTTCCTTCATTTGCAATTTGATAATAATATTTCAGTTACAGAAAAAATAATCAAAAATTAATTGCAATTTTGCTCTGAATTAAAAACTTAAGAATTTATTCTTAAGTTTTTTTTTGTCCAATAATTAACTTGAATCACTTTTTTTATGGAAATTTCAATACTAATTGTATTATGCTTGGTTGCCTTTTTAGCTGGATTTATAGATGCAATTGTTGGCGGTGGAGGACTAATTCAAACCCCAATGGGACTTATTTTATTGCCTAATCTTCCCGTTGCAACCATAATTGGAACACTGAAAATACCGTCTTTTAGCGGTACTTTTTTTGCAGCAATTCAGTATATGAAAAAAATTCAAATGAATTGGAAATTATTGTTAATTATGATGAGTCTTGCCATTCCTTCAGCGTTTTTGGGATCCACTTTATTGACTTATGTAAGCAATGATTTTATGAAACCTTTATTGTTAGTAGTGCTTTCGCTATTGGTTTTTTATACTTATACGAAGAAAAATTTTGGGCAACATGCCAATAAAGTACATTCTGATTTCCAACAAATAATATATGCTATTTTGATTAGTTTTTTTATAGGTTTCTATGATGGATTTATTGGCCCAGGAACAGGTAGTTTTCTTGTTTTAGCATTTATTACTTTGTTAGGATATGATTTTTTGCAGGCTTCCGCCAATGCCAAAATGGTGAATTTAGCAACTAATTTTGGCTCGATATGCCTATTTGTCTATAAAGGTAAAATCATTTGGATAATTGCAATTCCAATGGCAATTTGTAATGCTATTGGGGGTTTTATAGGAGCAAAACTTGCAATAAGCAAAGGAAATAAATTTATAAGAATCTTTTTTCTAATCGTGGTCATAGGGACATTAATTCGTTTTGCGTATGATGTTTTTATGAATAAATAATTTCAATATTTTGTTGATATTTATTCCGAAATCTTCCAAATTCGGACATAAAAACTCGTAGATTTTCCGTATTTTTGTGAACCAAATTTTGGAATTTTACTATGCAAAAACACATTAGCCAACTCAATGAAGCCCAACAATTACCTGTCTTGCAAAAGGACGGGCCAATGATTATTATTGCAGGTGCAGGTTCAGGAAAGACGCGTGTTTTGACCGTTAGGATTGCCTATTTGATGAGCTTGGGAGTTGACGCTTTTAGTATTTTGGCACTGACCTTTACCAACAAAGCTGCTCGAGAAATGAAAAGCAGAATCTCCGAAATTGTAGGGTCAAACGAAGCCAAAAATCTTTGGATGGGTACATTTCACTCTGTTTTTGCTAGAATTCTTCGTTCAGAAGCTGACAAGTTAGGGTATCCATCAAATTTCACAATCTATGACACTCAAGATTCTGTACGATTAATTTCAGCAGTTATCAAAGAAATGCAATTGGATAAAGAAATCTACAAACCAAAGCAAATTTTAAGCAGAATTTCTTCCTATAAAAATAGTTTAATTACCGTTAAAGCCTATTTTAATAATCCTGAATTGCAAGAAGCTGATGCTATGTCAAAAAAACCCCGTTTGGGCGAAATCTATCAAAATTATGTAGAGCGATGCTTTAAATCTGGTGCAATGGATTTTGATGATTTGTTGTTGAAAACTAACGAATTACTGAATCGTTTTCCAGAAGTTTTGGCAAAATATCAAGATCGGTTTCGATACATTTTGGTCGATGAGTATCAAGATACAAATCATTCACAATATCTAATTGTTCGTGCTTTGTCCGATCGATTTCAAAATATTTGTGTTGTAGGTGATGACGCACAGAGTATTTATGCTTTTCGAGGAGCTAATATCAATAATATTCTCAATTTTCAAAAGGATTATGAATGTGTAAAAACCTATCGTTTAGAACAAAACTATCGTTCGACAAAAAATATTGTTGAAGCTGCAAATTCAATCATCGAAAAAAATAAAACGCGCTTAGACAAAGTAGTTTGGACAGCCAATGATTTTGGAAATAAAATAAAAATTCATCGAAGCCTCACAGATGGAGAAGAAGGACGTTTTGTGGCAAGTGTAATTTGGGAGCAAAAGATGCAAAGCCAAATGAAAAATGGTCAATTTGCAATTCTGTATCGAACAAATGCCCAATCTCGAGCTATGGAAGATGCCCTTCGGAAGAGGGATATTCCGTATCGAATTTTTGGTGGTTTGTCATTTTATCAGAGAAAAGAAATCAAAGATATTTTGTGTTATCTCCGCTTAGTTATTAATCCAAAAGATGAGGAAGCATTGATTCGTGTTATTAATTATCCCGCACGAGGAATAGGGGACACCACCGTTGAAAAGTTGACTGTTGCCGCCAATCATTACAAGCGTTCTATATTTGAGGTAATGCAAAATATAGACAAAATTGATTTAAAACTCAATAGCGGTACTAAATCAAAATTATTAGATTTCGTGACCATGATTCAGAGCTTTCAGGTAATTAATGAAAACCAAGATGCATTTTATTTAGCCGATCACGTTACAAAAAAAACAGGATTAGTTCAAGAATTAAAAAAAGATGGAACTCCCGAAGGTATTGCCAAAATCGAAAATATAGAAGAATTATTAAACGGGATAAAAGACTTTACCGAAGGTCAAAAAGAAATTGATGGAGCCCGCGGAGCATTATCAGAATTCATGGAAGATGTTGCTCTAGCAACCGATTTAGATAAGGATACAAGCGATGAAGATCGGGTGGCATTAATGACAATTCACTTAGCAAAAGGGCTAGAATTTCCAACAGTTTTTGTGGTGGGCATGGAAGAAGATTTGTTTCCAAGTGCCATGAGCATGAGTACACGAAGCGAACTCGAAGAAGAACGGCGTTTGTTTTATGTAGCTTTGACGCGTGCAGAACATCAGGCCTATTTGACCTATGCACAATCCCGGTATCGCTGGGGAAAATTAACTGATTGTGAACCTTCTCGATTTATCGAAGAAATTGACGGCCAATATTTGGAATATTTAACGCCAGAAGAGAATAATTATCGATACAAACCAATGATAGATTCGGATATTTTTGGCGATATAGACAAGTCTAAGTTGCGTTTAGCAAAGCCAATAGGAGGGACGCCGCCAAAACAATATAGCGATGATCAACCTTCATCTGTTAGAAAACTTAAACCTGTAAATTCTAACAGTGCATCAGGAGCTGCAAATTTATTTGACAACAAGTTGACAATTGGAAACGTAGTGATGCACGAGCGATTTGGCAAAGGCGAAGTAATCAATTTGGAAGGTGCAGGTGCCGATAAAAAAGCAGAAATCAAATTTGAAGTGGGCGGAATAAAGAAATTATTATTACGTTTTGCAAAATTAGACGTAATAGGTTGAATTAATTTTTGACAAAACTGAAATAAAAACATGGCTCAATTCATAAAAATATACGAAAAAAATCCTAATGAATCGGCAGTCGCCAAAGTAGTTAAGGTTTTAAAAGAGGGTGGTTTGGTAATTTATCCTACCGATACAGTCTATGGTTTAGGTTGTGACATTACAAATACAAAAGCACTCGAGCGAATAGCAAAAATAAAAGGGGTGAAGTTGGAAAAAGCTAATTTTTCATTCATTTGTTCAGATTTGAGTCACATTTCCGATTACGTGAAACAAATTGATACCGCAACTTTCAAAATTTTAAAACGATCATTACCAGGTCCTTATACTTTTATTTTGCCTGGAAATAACAACCTCCCTAAAGAATTTAAGAAAAAAACGACAGTTGGAATCCGTGTTCCTAATAATGAAATTGCATTAGAAATCGTTCGGCAATTGGGCAATCCAATAGTTTCTTCATCTATTCATGATGATGATGCTGTTTTGGAATATTCAACGGATCCAGAGTTGATTTTTGAAAAATGGCAAGATTTAGTTGACGTTGTTATTGATGGTGGATATGGCGATAATATAGGTTCTACAATTATTGATTTGTCTGAAAATGAGCCAATTGTAATTCGAGAGGGAAAAGGAAGCTTGGATATATTATAAAATTAGCGTCTGTGTTTCCATCGCTTGTGTGTCCATAAATAATTTTCTGGAGACTCATAAATTTGTTTTTCTACAAGTTCAATAAATTTGTCAGTTATTTCATAATCAGGAACTTGGGAGACATTGTCAGAAAGAACTTCAAACGAAGCGACATAATATCCCCTTTTTATTTTTTCTGTTTTCAAAAAAATAGCATTCATATCATATTTTTTTGCTAGCATTTCGGCTCCTGTATGAATTGGGACTTCTACTCCCATAAATGATTTCCAATGAAAAATAGACGTTATTTTTGGCGATTGATCACTTGCAAACCCATAAAGTCCTAATTTATTTAACCTATGATTTTCAATTATTGTTGGGATTGTTTCTTTTGTGGTGATTAAAGTAGCTCTAAATTTTGATCGAATATCTCTCACTAATTTATCAAAAAAACGATTGCTAATTTTCTTATAAATAGCATATCCATGAAAATCAATTTTTTTATTAATTGATACAACCCATTCATAGCTAGCGTAGTGTGCGCAAAGTAGAGCGATGCTTTTTCCTTTTTTTTCCAAATCGAGATAAACATCTAAGTTTTTAAATACAAATCTTTTATTGATTTCTTTATCAGAAATTGACATAGTTTTTATCATTTCAAGAAAAATATCACACAAATTTTGAAATGATTTTTTTTCGATAATCAAACGTTCTTTTTCAGATAGATTAGGAAATGCTAACGCCAGATTTTCACGAACAATTTGTTTTCTATAACCGATGATATAATAGGTAATATAATAAGTAAAGTCGGATAAAATATATAATACCCGGAAGGGTAAAATTGAAATTAACCAAATAAATGGGTAAAGAAAAATATAAACTAAAAACTGCATTATTGAAATTTTTATACAAATATACATTTTAATCAATATTTATAAGCGTTCCTTTATAAAAGCTAGCAAAACTATTTCTATTTTTACATACTAAATTAATTCTACAGATATGAATATTCTACTCATCGCTATTATTGCAATCACAGTTATTGTTAGTTTTAAGGGTTTTGAAGACACTAGTTTCTTCCGAAAATTTGAATTTCACATAGGAAGCATTCAAGCAGGCGAACAATTTCGTATGATATCTTCTGCTTTTTTGCATGCTGATATTTCGCATTTAGCATTCAATATGATAACACTTTATTTTTTCGGACCAATTGTTTATGCCTATTTAGGAAATTTCACGTTTGGATTAATATATATGGCAAGTCTAATTTTTGGTAGTTTGCTTACGCTAGTTTTTCATAAAAATGATTATTCTTATCGAGCAATTGGAGCTTCTGGAGCCGTAACAGGAGTTTTATATTCGGCTATTTTATTACAACCCGATATGAGTTTGTTTTTATTTTTTATTCCAATTCCAATCCCAGCCTATATCTTCGGGATTGGTTATTTATTGTATTCTATTTATGGAATGAAAGCAAAGCGAGATAATATTGGACATACAGCACATTTTGGTGGGGCTATTGGCGGCTATTTAATTACGTTAATTGTGAGACCAAATATGTTTGTTGATAATATCGAAATGGTTTTGTTGTTAGCCATACCAATAGTCTTACTTTTTGTTTTAGAAAAATTAGGAAAGTTATGATTGGCATAACTTTTGAAACAATAAAGACAAATCATTTAATCTAAATTCCATGAAAAAAGTAATAACTATTATTTGTTTATTTTTTGTTTTAATGCTTCAAGCGCAAGAGGGAAAGGCAATTCCTCAAATTTCGGTTTCTGGCGAAGGCATCATTAAAATAGCACCCGATCAAGTTTTTATTTCGGTAACTACCGAAACCAAAGGTTCTGATGCTGCCGATGTCAAAAAGAGAAATGATATTGCAATTTCGGAGGTTATAAAATTTATAAAAACCGCCAAAATACCAACCGAAGATGTTCAAACAAAAAGAATTTCATTAAATCCCGAATTTGATTATCAAGTAAAAAAAAGAAATTATAATGCAACCCAAACAATTGAAATTTTATTGAAAGATATTACCAAATATGATAGTGTTATTGTTGGGTTAATTGATGCAGGAATTAATAGAATCGATGTGGTTGAATTTAGATCGTCAAAGCTCGAACAATATCTTTCTGAAGCACGAAAATTGGCTATAAAACAAGCCAAACAAAAAGCCGAAGATTTTGCGTTTACATTAGGACAAAAGGTTGGAAAAGCATTAAATATTACCGATAATTCTCAGGGATATTTTCCGCAACCGATGTATGATAAATCCACGTTGAAAATGGGAATTCAAAACAACGGCACTCCAAGAGAAACAATTGCTATTGGCGAAATCAATATTTCTGCAAACGTGAATGTGAGTTTTGTTTTAGAATAGATAAATAGATATATATCAAAAAAAAATCCCGAAATTTTCGGGATTTTTGTGTTTTGTGGGGAGAGCAGGATTCGAACCTGCGAAGTTCACACAGCAGATTTACAGTCTGCCCTCGTTGGCCGCTTGAGTATCTCCCCAGCATTGAAAATAATGATTTATTCTCTCGGAACGGTTGCAAATATAGAAACAGTTTTACCGTTTACAAATTAAAAAAGCACTTAATTTCAGGACTTTTTTTAACCTGTTGGTACTGAATTAAATAAAAAAATCTCCACTAGGGAGATTTTATATAAATGATCTTTTATTGTTCTATTTTTCTCCCAATAATGATTTTATTTTGGCAGATAATTCTTCACCACGCAAATCTTTAGCAACAATTCTTCCACTTGCATCTAGCAAAAATGTAGCAGGAATTGAACTTACATTATACATTAATGCAATAGGCTCTTTCCAATATTTTATGTTGGATACGTTGGCCCATGTTAATTTATCTTTTGCAATTGCTTCTTTCCATTTTGCTGCATCTTTGTCCAAAGAGACACTAATAATGTTAAGTCCTTTTGCATGAAATTCATTATAGATCTTAACTACATTTGGATTTTCAGCTCTACAAGGACTGCACCATGATGCCCAAAAATCAATAATTGTTACTTTCCCTAAAGATTCTTTTAATGAAATTGATTTGCCTTCTGGATTTGGTGCAGAAAAATCAGGTGCCATATTTCCCACTTCAACGCCTCCTTTTGATTGAGGTTTGTCGATTGCATCTAATTTCGATTTAATTGACTTACTAGGTTTTAACTTTAATAAATCGGCATCAAAACTTGCAAATATTTTTCTAACTCTCTTGATGTCAACTTCTGGATCATTCATCATACTATCAAGAATCAAAGCTGAAATCAATGCTTTTGGGTGGTTTTCTGCATAAACAACATAAAAATCCATACCTGTTTTTTGGATTTTTTGATATTCTTTCATTAAACTGTTCATAGTTGCCGTATCTTGCTTCTTCTGTGCATCTTGCATTTTTTGCATATTTACAGTTTGAAATTTCATCATTTTTTTCTGTAAATCTTTTTGAAGTTTCTGTGCATCAGCATTAAATTTGGTAAACTCATCATTATTATAAGTACCAGAAGTAACAGATTTCTGAATACTATCTTTGTCAATATCAATGTCGATATCTCCATTTTCTAATATAAATGGCACTTTTGCCTCTAGTTTTTCTACTTGTAATAAATGTATTTCTGGCTCTTTGGCAGAACCTTTAAACGAAAATTTCCCGTTTTGAATTTTTACAGTTGCAATTGTTTTTAATTGCCCTGTTTCATCTTGTCTTTCTAGAGTTACCGTTTTTCCGTTGGCAATTCCTTTTATTGTTCCAGAAATGATATATTCATTTTCTTTAGCTTTATTACAAGAAAATAAAAATGCTGCAACCGTTAGTAATAAAAATAATTTTTTCAT
>CAIJXW010000149.1 GCA_903824755.1 uncultured Bacteroidota bacterium
ACAAACCAATACTCTAACCAGCTGAGCTACAACCACCATTTTAACGAGTGCAAATATACAGCAAAAGTTTTCTTTTTACAAACTATATTTTCAAAAAAATTACTTTAAATCCGCTAAACTATTGACTGCCAAAAGCCTTTCTACAGTAAATCCTTCGGCAAAGTCAACTCCGATTAATCTACCTAAATCTTGAGCCCGATAATGAACACTTTCCAAGAAATTTTTTGAGGCAATTGGCGTAATTGGCTCGTTCGTATTGGGATTATAAAATTGGGAAGAATAAGCCAAAATTGCTTGTTGTTTTTTGTCCTCAAATCCTGATATATCTACAACAAAATCGGGTGTGCTGTTTTTCCATTGAATATAATGATAGACTAATTTTGGTCGCCAATGGTCTTGATTTTGACCATCTAAAGATGTTTGTATTTTCATTAAACCAGAAAGAAAACAAGCATCAGACACTAAATTACTTCCTTTTGGATGATCAATATGCCTGTCGTCTTGTGCGTTGCAAAGGACAATTTCGGGTTGATATTTTCTAATCATCTTGATAATTTGTAGTTGGTGTGCTTCATTATTTTGAAAAAAACCATCTCGCATCTCTAAGTTTTCACGAATAGAAACTCCTAAAATTTTGGCTGCTTTGGCTGCCTCCTGATCTCTAATTTCGGCCGAACCTCGAGTGCCAAGTTCACCACGGGTCAAATCGATGATGCCAACTAATTTTCCCATTGCAATTTCTTTGGCTATCGTGCCACCACAACCTAATTCTACATCATCTGGGTGAGCCCCAAAAGCAAGTATATCTAATTTCATATTACTATTTTTTTCATTGTTTGTGCTTTATTGACCGTTTCAATCCATTCTAATTCAGGAATACTATTTTGGGTAATGCCACAACCAATATACAAATGTGCGTTATTATTTTCAATTTCCATACATCTCAAATTTACATGAAATAAAGTTGGAGTGTTTTCATCTAGATTTATTTCACCAAAAAAACCACTATAAAAACGTCTATCATAGCCTTCGTTATTTTTAATAAAATTTTGAGCTTCTTTTCTTGGAAAACCACAAACTGCAGGTGTTGGATGAAGTTTTGAAAGTAAATTAGAAAGATCAAAACCAGGTTTTAAATTCCCTTTAATATCGGTTTTAATATGAACTAAATTACCCGCTTTTGCAGTATAAGGATTTGAAACTATAATTTCATCAACTTCATTCTTCAGGTTTTCAATTATAGAATTGGTGACTATTTGCTGTTCATTTTTTTCTTTATCTCCCCAAACAACAGTCTCGTTTTCAATGAATTTCTGTGTTCCTGCCAAAGAAACCGTAGTCAAAACAGTACCGTCTATTTTCAATAACTGCTCGGGTGAAGCTCCAATCCAAAGTCCAATTTTTGGGTGAAACCAGCAATAACAAAAAGCGGTTGGATAATTCTGTGCCACTCGAACAAATGTTGCAATTGCATCAAAATCTGTAACTTTTATTGCTTCTTTTCTTGAGAGGACAACTTTTGAAAATTGGCCTTTTTTTATGGAATCAATTCCTAAATTGACAAGGGTTTCAAAATTGTTTTTATCTGACTTATTATCAGTAATCACAGAGCTTTCAATAGTGTTTTCAATAGAATCAAAAAGAAAAATAGACGTTATTCTAACCGAGTTTTTTTCGGGAATAAGAATGGATTTAGTACCATCAAAAGTGGAAAAAACAAACCCTTTTTCGCTGTAATTATGGGCTTCAAAAACGGTGTTGCAATTTTGAAAATAGCCTACAACAGAATTATTATTTGGTTTTTTATAAATTACAAAAGGCAAATTTTCTAAAAGTTGCTGCTTGGCTTTTTCCAAAAAATCCTTCATAATTATTTTTTTAATGACAAAATCATATTTGTCAATTTGCACAGTGAAATCAGATTATCATTTTCATCGGTGATTTTAATTTCCCACAAATGAAGGGTTCTCCCTTTATGAATTATTCGTGCTGTCGCAAAAACCATTCCTGCTCTTTTGCTCTTCAAATGATTTGCCGAAATCTCTATTCCCCTCACTTCTTGCTCTTCAGGATTTATAAATAAAAATGAAGCTGCACTACCTACGCTTTCTGCCAAAGCTATTGTTGCTCCGCCGTGAAGCAATCCCATCGGTTGATGAACGCTAGGATTTACTGGCATTTTGGCCACCAAAAAATCTTTTCCAGCATCGATATATTCAATAGAAAGAGTTTCCATAAGGGTGTTTTTGGAAATCTTATTGCAAAGTGTCAATATCTTTTCTTTATCAAAAGCCATTTTGTTTTTTTGTAAAAATACTATTTGTTGTTCATAGAAACCAAAAATAATAAAAAAGATAATTTTAAAATAAACTAAATTACTACATATTGCGTTTTATATATCGAAAACTATCACAAACAAATTAACATTTTTACTATTTTTACAAAAATTAAAAATTTATGCGCTCCATTTTAATTCTTATTATTTTAAGTATTTTAACGCTTTTGTCATCTTGCAGAAAGGATTTTGTTTTTGAACCAAGCAAAGGAAATTTAGAATTTTCAAAAGACACCGTCTATTTAGATACCGTTTTTACAAATATTGGATCAAGCACCTACACACTTAAGGTATATAATAAGAGTAGTAGCGATATCAAAATTCCAAAAATCCAACTCGGAAAAGGTTCTTCATCAAAATATAGAATGATGATTGATGGAATGGAAGGCGTTGACGAAGATAATAGCGGGCATGGAGACGGAAAAATATTTAATAATGTGGAGCTTCTTGCAAATGACAGTCTCTATGTTTTTATTGAAACAACTGCCGATGTTGCAAGTGCAAACCAAACTGATTTTCTATATACCGATCAAATAAAATTTGATATTGGCAGCAATCTGCAAACCGTAGAGTTAGTGACACTTATTCAAGATGCCATTTTTTTATATCCTCAAAAATTTGTTGATGCTAATACAAACGAAATAACTTATGAATCTTTACCGCTAGGAAATGAATCAATTTATGGGTTTATTTTGGACCATAACGACCATAATGACGAATATATTTGGACAAAAAACAAACCCTATGTCATCTATGGATATGCAGGTGTGCCAGAAGGCGAAACACTAAATGTAGAGGCTGGAGCCAGAATATATTTTCATGCAAATTCAGGAATTATAGTGGGCAGCGGTGGTTCGTTGAAAATAAATGGTACTGTTTCTTCCACCGAAGCATTAGAAAATGAAGTTATTTTTGAAGGTGATAGATTAGAACCTGAATATGCTGATGTGCCAGGACAGTGGGGGCTAATTTGGCTCAGCCAAGGGAGTGTCAACAATCAAATAAATCATCTAACCCTCAAGAACGCCACGGTTGGGATACTTGTAGGCGATGTCGAAAACACAACAAACACAACACTAAAAATTGATAATTCACAAATTTATAACGCTTCTAATATTGGTATTCTAGCTCGTACTGCAAAGATTGAAGGCACAAATCTTGTGATAAATTCTGCTGGACAAGCCAGTCTTGCTTGCACCGAGGGCGGTTCCTATTTCTTCAAACATTGCACATTCAATAATGATTGGGCAAGTTCAAAACAAATGGCTGTGTTGATTAGCAATTATAGAACAGAGGATAATGTTACTTTTCCTATTCCTTTAAATCAAGCCGAATTTGATAATTGCATTATTTATGGTTCAAATCAAGTAGAAGTTTTTTTAGACAAAATCAATGGTGCAAATTTCAACTATCAATTCAATAATTGTTTAGTCAAATTTAATGATTCTGGAACATTACTAGCAACAAATTCGCTCTATGATGAAATTCGGAATCAGCAAAATGGAAACATCAAAAATAAAAATCCAAATTTTCTTAATCGAAATAAAAACAAATTAAATATAGATGCTACATCTGCGGCTTTCGCCAAAGGCAATTCGCTCTATTTTGTTCCATTTGATATTCTAGGAGTGGCTAGAACACTCCCTCCAGATATGGGTGCCTATCAAAATGCTCCGTTTCCAGAATAAAGAAAATACTTTAAAATAAATCGTTGCAGTTTGCATTTATTTAAAGTAAATTTGCCAAACAACAACCTACTAATTAAAATACAAAATGATTCATTTCTTTGAATACCAAACCAAAACGATATTTGCAGTACAAATGCAAAAGGAAATTTCGGCTCAAGACATTTCAAAACTAAACTGGCTTTTTGGCAACTCAAATAAAATAGAAAAATCCGTCCTTACGGATTTTTTTATTGGGCCACGTGCCGCAATGATTTCGCCATGGAGCACAAACGCAGTCGAAATTACCCAAAATATGGGGATTGAAGGAATTATTAGAATTGAAGAATTTCATAAAATAAAAGCCGATTTTTCAGATTTCGATCCAATGATTTCTCAAAAATATGCTGAATTAAATCAAGCTACATTTTCGATAGACATAAAACCCGAAGCTATTCTGGACATCGAAGATATAGCCGCCTACAACAAGACCGAAGGACTTTCTTTGAGCCAAGACGAAGTGGAATATTTGGATAATTTGGCAACAAAATTAGGCAGAAAACTAACCGATTCAGAAGTGTTTGCTTTCTCACAAGCCAATTCAGAACATTGTAGGCACAAAATATTTAATGGGACATTTATAATTGACGGCAAAGAAATGCCATCATCATTGTTCAAACTCATCAAAAAAACATCAGCAGAAAATCCAAACGATATTGTTTCGGCATATAAAGATAATGTTGCTTTTATAAAAGGGCCTGTTGTGCAACAATTTGCTCCAAAAAGTGCTGACAAACCTGATTTTTATGAAACAAAAGATTTTGAATCTGTAATTTCATTAAAAGCTGAAACGCATAATTTTCCAACCACAGTAGAGCCATTCAATGGAGCTGCAACAGGTTCGGGAGGAGAAATTCGGGATCGATTAGCGGGTGGACAAGGTTCGTTGCCATTAGCTGGAACTGCGGTATATATGACTTCCTACTCTCGATTATCAAAAGATAAATCATGGGAAAACGGTATGGCAGAGCGAAAATGGCTCTATCAAACGCCTATGGATATTTTGATAAAAGCATCAAATGGAGCTTCCGATTTCGGAAATAAATTTGGACAACCACTAATCACAGGATCAGTTTTGACCTTTGAACACCAAGAAAATAATCGCAAATTGGGATATGACAAAGTCATTATGCAAGCGGGCGGAATTGGTTATGGCAAATTAAACCAAGCCCTGAAACACAAGCCACAGGAAGGTGATAAAATAGTTATTTTGGGTGGCGAAAATTATAGAATTGGAATGGGTGGTGCCGCCGTTTCATCAGCAGATACAGGAGCTTTTAGTTCTGGTATTGAGTTGAATGCCGTACAGCGATCTAATCCCGAAATGCAAAAAAGAGCGGCAAATGCAATTCGTGGTTTGATAGAAAGTGATCACAACCCAATAGTTTCTATTCATGACCACGGTGCTGGAGGCCACTTGAATTGTCTATCTGAATTGGTTGAAGAAACTGGAGGTTGGATAGATTTGGACAAACTACCAATTGGTGACCCTACCCTTTCGGCAAAAGAAATAATTGGAAACGAATCTCAAGAAAGAATGGGATTAGTAATTGGTCAAAAAGATATTCCTATTTTGCAACGAATTTCAGATAGAGAACGTGCTCCAATGTATCAAGTAGGAGATGTTACTGGAGATCATCGATTTACGTTTGAATCCAAAAAAACAGGCCAAAAACCGATGGATTATGCTTTGGAAGATTTCTTCGGAAGTTCGCCAAAAGTAGTTATGAACAATACAACTATTACCTACAATTATGCTGATTTAAGCTACAATCAAGATAAATTTACTTTCTATTTAGAGCAAGTACTTCAATTAGAAGCTGTTGCTTGCAAAGATTGGTTAACTAATAAAGTTGATCGATGCGTTGGCGGAAAAGTAGCCAAACAACAATGTGTCGGCCCTTTGCAATTGCCGCTAAATAATTGTGGCGTAATGGCGTTAGATTATTTAGGAAAAGAAGGCATTGCAACCTCAATCGGTCACTCGCCAATTGCTGCATTAATAGATCCTGTTGCGGGAAGTCGTACTGCTATAGCCGAGGCGTTGTCTAATATTGTTTGGGCTCCAATAAAAGAGGGCTTGAAGGGAGTTTCTCTATCTGCAAATTGGATGTGGGCTTGTAAAAATGAAGGCGAAGATGCCCGATTATATGCTGCTGTTCAAAGTTGCTCTGATTTTGCTATTAGCTTAGGAATCAATATTCCAACTGGAAAAGATTCGCTTTCGATGAAGCAAAAATATCCAAATGATGAAGTTATAGCTCCTGGAACAGTAATTATTTCGGCAGGTGGAAATTGTACAGATATTAAAAAAGTAGTTGAGCCAGTCCTGAAATTCTCTAGCGATAAAATAGCCGCAGGTTCGATATATTATATCAATTTATCGCAAGACAACTATAAATTAGGTGGAAGCTCTTTTGCCCAAATATTAAATACAATAGGTAACGAAACGCCTACGATTATCGATTCAGAATTTTTCAAAAATAGTTTCAATACGATACAAGAACTCATAAATGACAATCAAATTTTGGCAGGTCATGACATTGGAAGTGGCGGACTAATTACCACATTATTAGAAATGTGTTTTGCAGATATAAATTTGGGAGCCACTATAGACTTATCTTCTTTTGAAGAAAAAGACATTATTAAAATATTGTTTTCAGAAAATATCGGAATTGTATTTCAAGCAAAAAATGATACCGAGATTGAAAGTAAATTAAAATCAAATAACCTCAGTTTCTATAAATTAGGAAAAGTGACTAACCAAGCAACATTAGACTTTGGACATTTGACATTAGACATTAATAAATACCGAGATATATGGTATAAAACCTCCTTTTTATTGGATCAAAAACAATCCAGAAACGGAATGGCTCAGGCTCGTTTTGACAATTATAAAAAGCAAAATTTACAATTTGATTTTCCAAGTCATTTTACAGGAAAAATTGCCGTTTCGCAAACGCCTAAAAATAACAGACCAAAAGCTGCAATTATTCGTGAAAAAGGAAGTAATTCCGAACGTGAAATGGCAAATGCTATGTATCTAGCAGGTTTTGATGTGAAAGATGTTCACATGACCGATTTGATTTCGGGACGAGAAAATCTTGAAGAAATTCAATTTATTGGCGCCGTTGGTGGGTTTTCAAATTCTGATGTTTTAGGAAGTGCCAAAGGTTGGGCAGGAGCCTTTTTATATAATGAAAAAGCGAAAGCTGCATTAGATAATTTCTTTAAAAGAAAAGACACCCTTTCGGTTGGGATTTGCAATGGTTGTCAGTTGTTTATGGAGTTAGAAATCATCAATCCAGAACACGAAATTCACGGAAAAATGAAGCATAATATTTCCAACAAACACGAAAGCGGGTTTACATCAGTTAAAATTCAAGTAAATAATTCGGTGATGTTATCGTCATTAGCCGGAAGCACTTTGGGCGTTTGGATTTCTCATGGTGAAGGCAAATTTAGCCTACCGATGGCGGAAGAAAATTATAATATCGTTTCAAAATATGCTTATTCCGAATATCCATCAAACCCTAATGGTTCCGATTATAATACCGCGATGCTATGCGACAAAACTGGCCGACATTTAGTGATGATGCCTCACATCGAGCGGTCTATGTTTCAATGGAATTGGGCAAACTATCCCGAAGGAAGAAACGATGAAATTTCGCCTTGGCACGAAGCGTTCGTAAATGCGAGATTGTGGATAGAAAATCTATAAATTAATCTGAATTTACTTTTTGCTTCTTGGCGTGTAGTGCATTAGAAAATCTCCTTTTGGGGTTCCTTCATCAAAGGAACTCCATTTTGTTAAAAAACGAGTGCTTGTTCTCGCCTTTTCGGTATCCCAACCTTCATATTCAATTCTGTACAATGCCGAATATATTTCGGCACGACCCACTCCGTGATAGCAATGAATCAAAACAGGATAATTTTCTGGATTGTCCATTATCTTAAAAAAAGCGTTAAGATTTTCTTGTTTTGGCACTTGATCCGAACCATTATTATAATAATTAACTCCTTTCAGTTGCGCCACTGCATTTTTCTCGGCGGATAATTCAGCGGGAATCTCTGGGTTGTCTTTTAGATTTTGAGTTCCAGGAAAACGCAAATCGATTATAGATTTTATATGATATTTTTTTACATAATCCCCAATTTCATCTGGCGGAATTACACCCGATTTAAATACTTTTCCCTCCGATATTGTTTCGAAATTATGATTGATATTCATGTCATAAACATACTTTGCTGTAAAAGCAATCACTAGAAACACAATCGAAAAAACTATTATTTTTTTATTTTTCTTCATATAAATATATCATTATAGGTCAAAATTACAACTATTATTTGTAATACATTTTTTTGTCCACCACTCGCTCCATATAATCCTGAATAAATGCTTTGCAACGCAATTCTAATGCGTTCATTTCTGGGTTTCTATTGGCAATTAAATTCTTTTGTAAGCCCTTATCATTTTTATCATAAAAACCAGTTGCCTTTTTTCCGTCAAATGTACAAATGTAATTCCCTTGAAGAAAGTTATAGCTATTTCCATTAGAATTTATCACAAATGGAATCGTTTGAGTTGTATCAAAAAGACTCCTACCCCAACTTCTAAATGGTTTTTTGTAGCCAATCATATCAAGAATTGTTGGATAAATATCAATTTGTTGTGCCAAATTTTCATCAACGCCAACATATTTACTATTTGGTTTATAAATCAAAATCGGAACTGCAAACCTGTTAATTGGTTTGTTATAATCATCATAAAAAACTTGATTTCCATGATCGGCAACCATAACGAAAATAGTGTTTTCAAACCAAGGTTCTTTTTTTGCGGAAGCAAAAAATTGACGCAATGAATAATCTGTATATTCGGCACATTTATGAATTGGAACACCGCCTTCACGAAATTTATTTTTATATTTTTCAGGAATAATATAAGGCTCGTGAGAAGAAACTGTAAAAACAGACGCAAAAAATGGCGTTTGCTTTTTATCTAATGTTTTCTTCATAAATTGTAAAAAAGGCTCGTCCCAAATTCCCCAGAAACCATCAAATTGTGAATCATCATTAAATTCAGTTCGTCCATAATAATGATCAATTCCTAGAATATTTGAAAACCCTAAAAATCCCATAGATCCATTTGCAGCCCCGTGAAAAAACGATGTGTCATATCCTTCTTTTTTTAGCGTAGAAACAAGAGACTCTATTTTTTGTTTGGGATAAGGAGACGAAGTAAACGCATCTTTGAACGAAGGAATTCCAGCCAGAATTGATGACATTCCGTGAATAGATTGACGCCCATTTGCAAAGGCATTTGTAAAAATATAACTGTGCTGTGCCAGAGAATCTATAAAGGGAGCATAGGTTTTATAGTTTGAAATACCTAACTTTTTATTGAACGAACCTATATATTCGCGACTATAACTTTCCAAGATAAAAACAACAACATTGGGTTTTGTAGCTGGATTATTTCGATATGTTTTTATGGGTTGCACTTGCCCTTGAATCACATTTTCGGTCACGTCTTTAAAATTCGTTTTCACAAAACTATTGCTAAAAAGTGTTCGGATAATAGCAAATGGCGTGTTGAGAACTATGTCCGAATGAACTATGTTTTTTACGTGGCGACTTGCGTCTAAAATATTAATAGGTCGCGTTGATTTTTTAAAATCACCACCCCTAATTCCGCCTATAATCAATGCCGAAATAAATAAAAATCCGATAATTGAAAAACCAAAATAAGCCAGTTTTTTGGTAGGTTTAAAAGACTTGATTTCTATTTTTTTGTATAAATAAATCCAAAGTAAAGAAAATCCTAAAAACAATAGAAAAACATGCCAATAATCAATCAGAAAACTCAAAAATAACTTGGTTTTGTTCGTTTCGTGTTCAATAACGTTCAACGCAACAATTGTGGTTCTTGCCTGGGTATATTTATAATAAATAAAATCAATATAATTCGTGAAATAGGCCGCTAAATTAGTGGTAAAATAAAGATAAAATAGAAATTTCTGATAACCGGAATTCGTGTTTCGATGTATTGGAATAACTGAAAAAACAATAAATAGTAGATTGACATATAAAATTGCTGTCGTATCAAAGGCCAATCCGTGGTAGCAAAGCGAAATAAAATCTGAGAATGAATCAACCCGAAGCAATTCTTTATTATACAAATAAAATAGTATTCTGGCTATGAAATAAAAAATATAAGCGAGTAGAATCCTATAAAATAAGACTTTGTATTCGTTTATCCGAAGATGCTTTTGCATAAACTATATATTACCTATTAATTCAATGCAAATATATTGTATTTATTGCAATTGGATTTGTTAAATTAAAAACAAATAAATACAAATAGTGTAGTAGATCAAAAGTAAATTTTATCATATAATATACGAGGTATTTATTTTATTTTCTTAATTTGCAGAATTATTAAAGCATTTTAAAATGAAAGAGATTACACGTTTATTTGATTTTCCCTATTTTCAACTTGAAAAATATAATTCTATTTCGGACGCTTTTGTTACAAAACAAAATGGAGAATGGATAAAAACTTCTACCGAAGAATATATTTCCAAAGCAAATGCTATTTCTAGAGCATTATTGCGATTGGGGATTCAGAAAAATGATAAAATTGCAGTAATTTCATCAAATAATAGAACCGAATGGAACATTATGGATATTGGAGTGTTGCAAATTGGCGCTCAAAATATTCCGATTTATCCAACAATTTCGGCCGATGATTATGCCTATATCATCAATCACTCGGAAGCCATTTACTGCATCGTTTCTGATGAAGAAATTTATAATAAAGTAAAATCCGTTAGAGACAAAATTCCAAATCTAATTGATGTTTTTTCCTTTAATGAAATAGAAAATTGCCGAAACTGGACAGAGTTGTTGACTTTGGGCGAAGACCCAAGCAATCAATTTGAAGTTGAAGAAAGAAAAAACAATGTGACTCCCGAAGATTTAGCAACTATAATTTATACCTCAGGAACCACAGGAAAACCAAAAGGCGTGATGTTATCGCATCACAATTTAGTTTCTAATACTTTGGATAGCTCACCGAGAATTCCGTTTGAAGCTGGAAAAACTAGGGCTTTAAGTTTTCTTCCTATTTGTCATATTTTCGAAAGAATCATTTTGTATCTCTATCAATACCACGGTGTTTCTATTTATTTTGGAGAATCAATCGAAAAAATTAGCGATAATTTGAAAGAGGTAAAACCCAACGTAATGACTGCTGTGCCTAGATTACTTGAAAAAGTTTACGATAAAATTTATGCCAAAGGAACCGAACTAAAAGGTCTCAAAAAACGGTTATTCTTTTGGGCTATCGATTTAGGATTAAGATATGAGCCTTATGGGGCAAACGGTTTTTGGTATGAATTTCAATTAAAAATAGCCCGAAAATTAATTTTCAGTAAATGGAAAGAGGGATTAGGCGGGAATTTAGATGTTCTAGTTTCGGGTAGTGCTGCACTTCAAACACGTTTAAGTCGCGTTTTTGGAGCTGCTGGAATTCCAGTAATGGAAGGCTATGGATTGACTGAAACATCTCCTGTGATATCGGTAAACGAATTAAAAAATCACGGATATAGAATTGGAACTGTTGGAAGAGTGATCCCAAATCTTGAAGTAAAAATTGCTGCCGATGGCGAAATTCTATGTAAAGGGCCTAATGTGATGATGGGTTACTTCAAAGATGAGCAACTGACAAATGAAGTGATTGTAGATGGGTTTTTTCATACAGGCGACATAGGAGAATTTGACAAAGATGGGTTTTTGAAAATTACAGATAGAAAAAAAGAAATATTCAAGACTTCTGGCGGAAAATATATAGCACCACAACTTATAGAAAACACAATGAAACAATCTCGTTTTATTGAGCAAATCATGGTGATAGGTGCTGACGAAAAAATGCCTGCGGCTTTCATTCAGCCGAATTTTGATTTCATAAAAGAATGGGCCAAAATTCATACTATCGAAATTGGCACAACTAACAAGGAGCTAGTAGCAAATGAAAAAGTAATTCAACGAATTCAAGAAGAAGTTGATGTTTTGAATGAAAAATTTGGTAATTGGGAAAAAATTAAACGCTTCGAACTAACAGAAGATGCTTGGACAATCGATGGCGGTCAGCTCACGCCAACATTAAAGTTGAAGCGAAAAATTGTAATGGAAAAATATAAAGATTTGTATTCAAAAATATACGGCAAGTCTTGATTCTATTGCTATATAAAAAGATATAAATACTTCAATTAGAGCGTGTTTAATTCTAAATAATACCGTTCTTCAATCCGTTTTATATCTTTAATAGAGTTTTTTGCCCAGTACAAACGTTTTTCGAGAATCTCTTGGTCGGTTAGTTTCCAAGAAATATCAGATTTTCGGAGTCTATCCGAAAGGTTTTGAAGAATAATTGCTGCCGAAACAGAAATATTTAAACTTTCTGTGAATCCTACCATAGGAATTTTTATGAATCCATCGGCTTGACGCAAAATTTCGTCAGACAAACCGTCACGCTCCGTACCAAAAAATAAAGCACTTGGTTTTGAAATATCAAAATCATCTAGTAAACAATCCTTTTCGTGAGGCGTGGTAGCAATAATTTGGTAGCCCTTATTTTTTAGCGTATCAATACAGCTAGAAACACTATCGAAAGTATTAATATCTACCCATTTCTGGGCACCCATAGCAATTTCTTTGTCAATTTTTTTGCCAAATTTTTCTTCGATTACATTTAATTCTTGAATCCCAAAAACCTCACAGCTTCGCATAACTGCACTCGTATTGTGCATTTGAAAAACATCTTCAATAGCAACAGTGAAGTGCTTTGTTCGATTTTGAAGTACATTCAAAAATCGCTCTTTTCGATTGTCTGTCAAAATATTTTCAAGAAAATGTAGGTAATCAATATCAATCATAACGAGGTGATTTTTTGGTAAAAATAATAAAAAAAATAAAGAGTAATATGCCATAACTTATAACAAATCCGTATTTTTGCAACTTCTTACAAACAACACAACATGACTACTTTAAACGAATTGAATGCGGTCTCACCTATTGACGGAAGATACAGAAGTAAAACGCAATCGCTTGCACCCTACTTTTCCGAAGAAGCTCTTATAAAATATAGAGTTCTTGTTGAAGTAGAATATTTTATTGCTTTATGCGAAATTCCGCTGCCGCAATTAGAAAGTATCGATTCGAGTGTTTTTGAAAGCTTGAGAGCTATTTATAAAAACTTTTCTACACAAGATGCACTTTGGATAAAAGAAACCGAAAAAGTGACCAACCACGATGTGAAAGCTGTAGAATATTTCATCAAAGAGAAGTTTGAAAAACTAGGATTATCAAAATATAAAGAGTTTATCCATTTTGGGCTCACCTCCCAAGACATCAACAATACGGCTATTCCGTTATCGACAAAAGAGGCGTTTGAAAACGTATATATGCGTGCACTAATTGCATTAATTTCTAAACTAAAAGACCTAAGCGTGGACTGGCGAGACATTCCGATGCTAGCTAGAACGCACGGACAACCAGCTTCGCCTACTCGATTGGGCAAAGAAATTGGCGTTTTTGTAGAACGACTAGAAGAGCAAATGCGATTGTTGTTTACTATTCCGTTTGCGGCCAAATTTGGCGGTGCCACAGGAAATTATAATGCCCATCAAGTTGCCTATTCACAGATTGACTGGAAAAATTTTGGTAACGATTTCGTAGAGGGGAATTTAGGATTGCACCACTCCTTTCCCACCACTCAAATAGAACATTATGATCATTTTGCCGCATTTTTTGATGCTTTAAAAAGAATAAACACCATCATTATAGACTTGGACAGAGACATTTGGACCTATGTTTCGATGGAATATTTCAAGCAAAAAATAAAGGCAGGAGAAATTGGATCTTCGGCAATGCCACACAAAGTGAATCCTATAGATTTTGAAAACTCAGAAGGAAATCTAGGCATGGCAAACGCAATTTTTGAGCACCTTTCGGCAAAATTACCACTATCCAGATTACAGCGTGATTTGACAGATAGCACGGTTTTGAGAAACATTGGCGTACCGATTGGCCATACGATTATAGGCTTTGAAGCCACACTAAAAGGGTTGAACAAATTACTGCTAAACGAGCCAAAATTTCAGGAAGATTTAGAGAAAAACTGGGCCGTAGTTGCCGAAGCCATACAAACAATTTTGCGCCGAGAAGGCTATCCCAATCCTTATGAAGCATTGAAGGGATTGACACGAACAAATGAAACGATTGACAAAAAAGCCATTCATAATTTTATTGCTACACTAGAAGTTTCCGATGAAATTAAGGTTGAGTTGATGCAAATAACTCCGAGCAACTTCGTGGGAATATAGTTTTCAAGCCAGCAGATTCAAAACATATACTACCCCGCTCCCGCAAGAATCCTTTCGTGTGGCATTTGTAGATTACAATTTTGTTTAGAAAAAGTAAAATTATAAGTCAAAATTATAAATTTCATAATCCTGAAGGTCTAAATTTTTTGGTTTTGTAATTGTTGCTTGGCTAGATGTTTTTACCGCCACAGATTTGCATTTTTTATAGTTTTAAGTCCTTCTTTAAAACCCTCGTGAACCCTCTCCTGATAAGGAAATGCAATAAAAATATTTTTTGAAAAATTAACAGTTTAAAAAAATCTTTTACTCCTATTTGTAGTTACATTTGTCAAAGTAATGAACAATTAGAATAAAGTATATGCCGACACCATATCCAATATCCCCAATTATTTATTAGAAGAAAAACATTCGCCAATCTACCCGAATTTGGGGAGATAGGTGAAAGTTTGTAGAGGTTAGCGAATGGTTGGCTGAAAGCGTATGGAAAATCGTATATAAAAGAAAATAAATGATTCAAGAAAAAGCTAGTTTAATGGATGAAATATATAAATATGTTGCAGGACCAATTATTGGAGCATTATTAGCTTATTGGTTTGGAATGCGTGGAAAAAAAATTGACGTTGACATACAAAAAAACAGAGAACTGAATGTTGTCCTTTCAAATATGTTAAATGCTTGGCAGTATTTAAATAAATTAGATGAACTTTTAAAATTATCCGAAGACAAAACAAATTCTTTAATTTTCCCTAAAGAATATCTTCCTTTTATTGTCTTAAAATCAGGAACATTAAATGATAAATGTTTTGAAGAATTAGAGGATTCTATTGATAAACTAAAAGAATATGATCCAATTTCATATTTCGAATTAGAAGGTGTTGGTAAAAGATTTGACTTTATTAGAAAGAATTATATTATTCCTTTTTTAAAAACGTCAAAAAACAAAAATCAATCATTTGAAATGCTAAATAGAAGTTTTCTTGATAAACTATTAAATGACATAGAAGAATACTTAAGAAGAACTTCAAAATTGATTTCAAAAAAGACATTTAATGAAA
>CAIJXW010000150.1 GCA_903824755.1 uncultured Bacteroidota bacterium
AAATTCAGGACTATTAAAAGCATACTTCATTGGCATTGCGAAACCAAATAATGCTAGAAGCGAAAGACCTTCTAGTAAGGCAATAATTTTGAAAAATTTTAACATCAGAAAATAGTTGAAATGAATTTTGTCAAATTTAATAATTATGATTCATTTCTGGTTAAGTATTCAAAAGTAATTTACATTTGTGACTATAATATATTAAAAATGAGTAAAAGAGAATTGAAAAAATATCTGATTCAATTAACAAAGCAACAGTTAGAAGAGCAATTATTGGAATTATATGAAAAATTCATTCCCGTAAAGACCTATTATGATTTTGCTTTCAATCCAAAAGAAGACAAGCTAATTGAGCTAAGTAGAGTGAAAATAGCAAACGAATATTATCCTATAAAAGGGAAACGACCAAAAGCTAGACGTTCTACGGCTCAGAAGTTTATCAAACATTTTATAACTTTAGGAGTTGATTCTTATAGGATAGCAGATGTAATGTTTTATTCGATTGAAATTGCACAAACCTATTCTTCTGAAAAAGATATCAAACAAGAATTGTTCTTTAAAAGTATGTTTTCATCCTTCAATCAAGCAGTAAATTTTGTAATTGAGAAAGGAATATTAGCCGATTTTCAAACAAGAATTAGTGCAATAAAAGAAACCGCTTTTGAACAAAAATGGTTTAACTATCATGAATTTGAGGCTATTTTGGAACGCATAGAATAATTCTTTTTAGAGTTTTATCTTTTTATTAATAGTATTAACTTTTTTTTAAACGTATTTTTGCAAAAATCTACATAAAAAAATGATGTCTCACAAAGATTTAGAAATTGAAACTGAAGTAAAAAAAGAACTTTACGGATACCAACAAGGGGATATTGATATTATTTTTGAACGTTTAGATAATGCTCCAAAAAACCATCATTTGCTTTATCAGCTCCCAACTGGCGGGGGTAAAACTGTTATTTTTTCGGAAATCGTTAGACAATATTTATCAAGACACAATAAAAAAGTAGTAGTTTTAACGCATCGAATCGAACTTTGCAAGCAAACTTCAAAAATGCTAAAGGGATTTGATGTAAAAAATAAAATTATAAATAGTAAAATCAAAGAGTTACCCGATCAAAACGAATATTCTTGTTTTGTTGCTATGGTCGAAACTTTGAAAAATAGAATAAACGACCACATACTGCAATTGGATAATGTGGGTTTAGTTATTATTGATGAAGCACACTACAATTCGTTTAGAAAATTGTTGACTTCTTTTAAAGATGCCTTTATATTAGGGGTAACCGCAACGCCATTAAGTTCGAATATAAAATTGCCAATGAATGAAAATTATGATGAATTAATTGTAGGTGATACAATTTCGTCATTAATAGAAAAGGGGTTTTTGGCAAAAGCGATTACGTTCAGTTATGATGTGGGTTTGACCTCTTTGAAAGTTGGAATAAATGGCGATTATACCGTTAAATCTTCCGATGATTTATATTCTAATATGGTCATGCAAGAAAAATTATTGCATGCTTATACAGAAAAGTCACTGGGCAAAAAAACACTAATTTTCAATAATGGTATTGCAACTTCTATCTATGTTTATGAAACATTTCGGGAGGCGGGTTTCGACATCAGACATTTGGACAATACGAATACTGCCCAAGAACGTAAAGCCATTTTGCAATGGTTTAAAAAAACACCAAATGCAATTTTGACTTCAGTAGGTATTCTAACAACTGGATTTGATGAGCCTACAGTTGAAACAATAATTTTGAATAGAGCTACAAAATCACTGACATTATATTATCAAATGATAGGGCGAGGCTCAAGAAAATTAGTAGATAAGGACTCATTTACTGTTATTGATTTGGGGAATAATGCGGCTCGATTTGGGCTATGGAGTGAACCAGTAGATTGGCAACACATTTTCAAATCGCCTGAATTTTATCTCGAAAATCTTCGTGATGACATAGAAATTGAACTTTATTTCAAATATCAAATGCCTCCAGAATTGAGAGAAAAATTTTCAAAAACTAAAGATATTTCTTTTGATATTGAAGGAGAGCATAAAAAAATTATGGCACAAAATTTACGCTCAAAAATTGTACTTGAAAAATCATTAGAGCAGCATGCCACAATGTGCCTTGAAAACACAACCGAATTCTATGAAGCTAAACTTCTTTCTAGAGAACTTCAGGGCGACATAGAATGTAGAATGAAACGATATGCAAGTTGTTTGAGTCATTGCAGCAAGAACTATCGAGAATGGCTTGTTGAGGATTATAAATTAAAATTAGCACTTCTAATTGGAAAAAAATTCCGAGAATCTTTATCGGAATAATTTTTATTGAAATGAACTAAAACGATTTGTTTCAAAACAGATAATTTTACAAAATCAATATTTCTTTGTCGAAAAGAAAATCTTGCTTTAACGATTATTATATTGGAAAGTCGGTTAACTTTGCCAAAAATAGTATTATGAAATCTTCATTTTCTGAATTGGGAATAAACGCACCAATTTTAAAAAGCATTACCGAATTAAATATTACGATTCCTACAGAAATTCAAGAAAAAACAATTCCAGTTTTACTAAACAAAAAAGAAGATTTTGTAGGTCTAGCCAAGACTGGTACAGGAAAAACAGCTGCTTTTGGACTACCATTAATCCAGATGATAGATGCCGAAAAAGAGCATATTCAAGCACTGATTATAGTTCCAACAAGAGAATTAGGCCATCAGATTTTTAAAGCGATGCAGACATTTGCAAAATATTCACCAAAAATAGTTATTGCTTCGACCTGCGGCGGTATTCCAATCAAGCCACAAATAGAGCAACTATTATCACCAACACATATATTAATTGCTACACCAGGTCGATTAATTGATTTAATTCAAAGAAAAGCAGTTCAATTAGACCAAACAAATCTCTTAGTTATTGACGAAGCTGATGAAATGGTATCGATATTAAAAGAGAGTTTAGATGAAATAGTTTCTAATTTACCCAAAAAAAGAAGAACTTTTTTATTTTCGGCAACAATGCCAGGAGCGATCAAACAGTTAATTCAAAATTATATGTCAAAAAGCATAATTGAGTTGAGTGTTGACCTGAAAATAAATGGAAACAACGAGATAGATCATCAATATGTAGTGGTCGAACCCATAGAAAAACTAGATGTATTAATGCACTTTTTATTATCAAAAGAAGGACAACAGGGAATTATTTTTTGTAAAACAAAAGCCGCTGTGAACAAATTAGCCAAAAATCTAGCTATAAATCGCTTTTCCAGTGGAGCATTACACGGAAGTTTAACGCAACCCATTCGTGACCGAATTATGGAGCAATTTAGAAACGGACACATTAATTTGCTTATAGCCACCGATTTAGTAGCCCGTGGGATTGACATTGTCGATCTTTCGTTTGTTGTCAATTACCATTTGCCAGATGTTCCAGATGCCTATATTCATAGAAGTGGACGCACAGGTCGGGCAGGAGCAAAAGGAGTAGCAATTACTATTTTGCAGAAAGAAGAAATTAAAGATTTAGAATTATTTCAAGCAGAATTAGGGCTAAATTTTAAAAAATATATAAAACCAGATTCTAAGAGCCTAGAAGATAATCATTTGTATTTATGGTCGAAACAAATATTTAAAACAAAACCAAATCAATCCATTAGTCCGGATTTAAAAGAAAAAATCAAAACTATTTTTCATCATTTAACCAAAGATGAATTAATCGAAAAATTGATTGCTAATGTTTATTCACTCAATAATAAAGAGCAATCATAGATTTTTAAATAGGATATTTTATATGATTTTCAATAAAATCAAATTTTC
>CAIJXW010000151.1 GCA_903824755.1 uncultured Bacteroidota bacterium
AATATTAAGATACAATTAAGAAAATTAATAGGAAAATATTCTTAATTTTATTGAAATTAAAACTTCACATTATGAAAAAAATATTCATCTCAATTGCTATAATTATTGCTTTAATAATTGGTTGTAAAACAAATTTATCCAACGGGAGTTCAAATAAAATTGACCTCATTTTTGAACCAAAAAATGATAGTGGCGTTAATGGAAAAGTAACCTTTTCAGAAAAAGATGGAAAAGTGACTATGGTAGCAAAACTGAACGGACTAAAACCAGGAATACATGCCATTCATATTCATGAAAAATCAGATTGCTCGGCAGCAGATGGAAGTTCGGCAGGAGGACATTGGAATCCTACTTTCAAAAAACATGGCAAACTAGGTGAAGGAGAAGCTCACAAAGGAGATATTGGAAATTTTGCAACCGATGAAACTGGAAAAGGTAGTATCACTTTTACTACTTCTGAGTGGTGCATTGGTTGTGGAGATGCAACCAAAGATATAATTGGCAAAGGGCTAATTGTGCATCAAGGGACTGACGATTTTGTTTCGCAACCTACTGGAAATTCTGGAGCAAGAGTTGCGTGTTCGGCAATTATTAAATAATAAATAAATTCTTTGTTTTCGATTATTAAACAATAAAATATCTAAATTTGTTGCTCTAATTCGAGACAATGATAAACCCATCGGCAAACGGCTGGATTGATAAATACTTTATTGAACAAAATACATTTTTTTCAAATAAAAATGTAGTACCTGAATTATTTTATAAAAACACAAGGAAAACTGGCTTTATATATGGTCATATTATTTCTTTTGATACAAACGAAAAAATTGATACTTTAGATTGGCTTCAAAAAGAGGTTTCCAAAGTAGCCTTATTAACCTCATTATCAAGAGTTTTTTGTCTTGTAGAAAAAAATCCAAATCCAACTCTATTCAAAAATAAAGCAATTGCTTTCTATGATGAAATGAATCCAAAAGGGTTTAATTTATTCAACAAAATGCTACCCAACGATTCTGATTCTGTTAATTTAGAAAAAATAATTGATGGTAGAGTTCAAACAAACATTGACATTATCAGTAAAAATTTCTCTAATAATGTTACAAATGCGTTACTATTTATTGATGTTATGGCGTTTCAACATTATTTATTTCATGGAGAAATTCCTGAGAAATATTTAAAAAAAATAGAAGAAACAGTAACCAGCATTATTTCATTGGCATTAAAGACCAAGCAAATCAAAACAAAACATGATGATTTATTGATCAAATTATTCGAATCCTCTGTTCGATACAGTAAATTTTCAAATGTGAATATTCAAAATTTAGAAGAGCTGAAATTAGAAACATTTACAAATGAATTAGAAAAATATTATTTAATAGATTTAGCTGGAATGGCACTTTGGGGTGACGGAAAAATTGAGAAAAACGAAGCTTATTTTCTCCATGAATTGGCTAGGTTGATGTCAGTTTCAGCCGAATTTGTCGAAGAAAGTATTTCTGAAACTAATGAGTTCATATTAAAATACAAATCCGAAATTCCGTATTTCAATTATTCAAATCCTGTAAAACATTTTTATGATCAAACAACTCTAAATGTTGAAGTTTTAATTACAAGAAATAAAAAAAGATTATATAAAGAACTTTCTGAAAGTAAGGAATTAATGGTTCTTTTGGCAAAATCAACCCAACGGGATTTGGACGAAAAAGAGAAAAAGAAAGTCAAAAAACAATTATTAGATATTTGCAAAACAATTCCCTCCTTGACAGTTTTTCTATTGCCAGGAGGGAGCTTATTATTGCCTCTTTTGATAAAATTTATTCCAAAATTATTGCCTTCTGCTTTTAATGAAAATTTAGAAAACGAATAAATAAATCAAATTATTAGTTCTAAAACTTTAATTGATATACTAAATCTAAGTCTTTTTCTGAACTGATATTTACTTCCAAATCAGTCACAAATCCAGAATTAAGTCCATAAGACCAACCGTGAAGCGTCAAATCTTGACCACTTTTCCATGCAGATTGAACTATTGAAGTTTTGGCTAAATCAAAAACTTGTTCTTTTACATTTAGCTCTACAAACGTATTGAAACGTTCGTTTTCATCTTTGATTGAATCCAAATAATCTTGATGCAAGCGATATACGTCTTTTATATGACGAATCCAATTATCTATAATTCCGATAGAATCATTTCCCATAGCTGCTTTGATACCGCCACAACCATAATGTCCACAAACAATTACGTGTTTAACTTTTAATACATTTACTGCATAATCCAAAACACTGAGCATGTTCATATCGGAATGCACAACCATATTGGCAATGTTTCTATGAACAAATACTTCTCCTGGTTTTGCACCTATAATTTCATTTGCAGGAACACGACTGTCCGAACAACCTATCCAAAGCAATGGCGGAGTTTGTCCCTTTGCTAAATCTTTGAAATAATTTGGGTCTTTTTCTAAAGCCTTTTCAACCCATACCTTATTATTGTCTAATATTTTTTTATAAAAATCACTCATTTTTTATATTTTTAAATTACTGTTATTTGATGTTTGAAATACTATTTAATAGGAATTAAATAGATTACAAATGTATGTAATTACAATGTTCATTAATTGAATTTGTAATTATTTAAAAAAATCCTCACTACTAATTTCTTTCTTTACCATTTTTCTTTTAGCAAAATCATAATGGTGTTCAAAAGATACATTGTTCGGTGTTTCAATGTTATTTTCAAGATTATAGGCCTTTTTAAAACCTTTTAGCTTTACTTTGATTTTCATATCGCTTGATCTTGTTGTCTTGAATTCACGTATTAAATCCAAAATATCATGAGCAATATAAACCGTTTCTGATGCGTCAATGATGACCTTTGTATTCTCAGGAATGTCATTTAATGTTGCTTTAATAGCTGCTTTATTCAAAAAAGAAACTTCTTGAGCCAAATTAATATGAATAATATCGCCTTCCGCATATTCTTCTTTCTTAAAACTATAGGCCCTTTTTAGATTTCCTTTAAGCACAAAAATGATGCTAATAATAATCCCTAAAGCAACTCCCTTGAGCAAATCTGTGAAGACAACCGCAGTTAATGTGGCTATGAAAGGAATAAACTGATATTTACCTTTTTCCCAAAAGTGAAGAAAAGTGGCAGGTTTTGCTAATTTATAACCAACCAATAATAAAATTGCTGCTAATGTTGCTAATGGTATTTTATTTAAAATCGTTGGTATTGTCAAAACACTAATAAGAAGCAAAACGCCATGAATTATTGCCGATAATTTTGATTTGGCTCCAGCATTGTTATTTGCAGATGTTCTTACCACAACTGATGTCATAGGCAAACCACCTAATAATGAACTAACTAAGTTTCCAATTCCTTGTGCTTTCAACTCAACATTTGTATCTGTATATCGTTTTTGCTGATCCATTCTATCAGCTGCTTCGATGCACAATAATGTTTCTATTGAAGCTACAATTGCAATTGTTACTGCAATCATCAGTACTTTAGGATTTGTGATTTCGGCAAAATTTGGCGTTACAATTATTGCTTTAAATTCATCAATAGAAGTTGGCATTGGTAATGAAACCAGATGTTCCTTGGCGATTTCAAGTGAACTTCCAGAAACTTTGAAAATTTCATTTAGAACTACCCCTATGACAACGGCTACTAATGCACCAGGAATTAATTTTAACTTTTTAAAAATCGAAAATTTATCCCACGAAATTAAAATTGCCAAAGAGACTAAGGTGATAACAATTGAACCCAATTTTATATAGTCAAAAAGGGCCAAAATTGTTGAAAAAGTATTGCTTCCGTCAAATTGTAAAAAAGATTCATCTCCTTCAAAATCGGAATCATAACCAAAAGCATGTGGCAATTGTTTTAGAATAATTATTACCCCAATTCCCGCCAACATTCCTTCGATAACATTTGTAGGAAAATAATTTGAAATGCTACCTGCTTTTATAAAACCTAAAATCAATTGGATAATTCCAGCAATGAAAACGGCAGTCAAAAATACATCAAATGCCCCTAAATCTGTAATTGCTGTCAAAACGATTGCTGTTAATCCAGCCGCAGGACCAGAAACACTGAGATGCGATGTGCTCAAATAACCTACAATAATTCCACCGATAACTCCAGAAATAATTCCAGAAAATAATGGCGCTCCAGAGGCCATTGCAATCCCTAAACAAAGTGGCAAAGCCACCAAAAAAACTACTAAACCCGAAGCAAAGTCAGATTTAAAGTTAGAAAAAATATTAACTTTCTTTGTCATAATACTATAATGATATAAATACAAAATGTTTGAGTTGCGTGAAAACGCAGCCTAATGTTGTTGATAGTGAAAAAATAAAATTGAATTAAGTAAAATCTGGTGGAGGAATGAAAATTTTTGAAGAAATCGAATCATGAAAAAAAGCATTTTCCGATTGTATCTGAATTTTATTAATTAAAAAAAAGGAGAATTCTAAATGATTCATATCAACTAAAAATTCTGAATTTACCTCTTTTTGAAAAATTTCTTCTTCAGTCATACTATAAAAAATAGATGTGTCAGTATTCTTTTCAATCAAGCTCACAATCGTTGGAGTTGAAAGAAAAATCAAAAAAATAAAAATCACAAATTTAACTGCCAGTTTCATGGTGCAAACATAATCTCAAAAAAATTAAAAAAAAACAATTTTAATAAATTTATACTAAATTTAACAGCTTTCATCTGAAGAGAATTAAAAACATATTTTTTTTTTTAATAAATTAAACTGATAGTTTTTTATATTTGCATAATAAAATACTATATCAATGACAATTACTCAACTTCAATACGTATTAGCAGTAGCTGAATATAAAAATTTTACGCTTGCCGCCGAAAAATGCTTTGTCACCCAACCTACTCTAAGTATGCAAATTCAAAAAATTGAAGAAGAGCTCAATATTTTGATATTTGATAGAAGTAAAAAACCAATCCAACTAACAGATATAGGGCAGAAAATTGTAACCCAAGCAAAGAATATTGTCAACGAAGCTGGAAGAATAAAAGATATTGTCGAACAACAAAAAGGATTTGTTGGAGGTGAATTTCGATTGGGAATAATTCCAACTATCATGCCGACACTTTTACCTATGTTTTTGTCCAATTTTACAAAAAAATATCCCAAAATAAGGCTCATAATTGAAGAGTTAAATACTGATGAAATCATTCTCCGATTGAAAAATGGTCATTTAGATGCTGCCATAGCGGCAACGCCTTTAATGGAAGAAAAGCTAAAAGAAATTGTTCTCTATTTTGAACCATTTGTAGCCTATATTTCTGAAAATCATCCCATTGCAGAAAAAGTCGATATTGAAGTAAGCGATTTGAATTTGGACGAAATTTTACTTTTACAAGACGGCCATTGCTTTCGAGATGGTATTTTGAATTTATGCAAAAACCAAAATTATTCAAACAATAGCTCGTTTCAATTGGAAAGCGGTAGTTTTGAAACCCTGATTAGATTGGCTGATGAAGGCCTCGGGACAACTCTGCTTCCCTATTTGCATACTTTAGAATTAAAAGAAAAAGACAAGTTAAAATTACGCCATTTTAAAGAACCAAAACCTGCAAGAGAAGTGAGTTTAATTTTTCCAAAAACAGAATTGAAAATTCATATAATTGAAGCTTTAAGACAGTCAATTGTAGGGGTAATTAAAGGAGCAATTGTATTTCAAAACGTTCAAATTATTAGCCCTATTTCAAAAAAATAAGGAACCAAATGGTTCCTTAAATATTTATTTGTTTAACTCTATAAAGCATTTTCTCAACTCTGGTTTTTCGTTTGTGAAGTTTATCAACCATTCCATCAATTGTTCTATCTCATAGGGTAGTAATACTTTTAATGCTTTTTCTAATTCTTTACAAAAAAGCTTTGGATCAAAACTCACTCTTTCTAAAATATTCTTCGTATAAGTAACCATTGTTCTTTTCATAAATATAAAATAGTTGGTTAAAATAATTACT
>CAIJXW010000152.1 GCA_903824755.1 uncultured Bacteroidota bacterium
GGGTTTTTTTGTTCCTATTTCTACGTTTTTAGGTACAGCTATAAGTTCGAGACTTTATTTCTATTACATTTGTGTAAAATCATTTTATATAATTTTTCAATAATGAATTTTACTACCAAAATTCCTATTCAAAAATCAAGTTCCAAAATTGATTATCATTCAATAATCACCTCATTTGGTTCTTGCTTTGCCGTAAATATTTCTGAAAAGTTTGATTTTTATAAATTTCAAAATTCAGTGAACCCTTTTGGTATTTTATTTCATCCTTTGGCAATAGAGAAAATAGTTTTAAAGGCCATAAATCAAGAAAAATTTACAGAAAACGATATTTTTTTTCACAACGAATTGTGGCATTGTTTTGATGTTCATTCCGATTTAGGCAATGAAAACAAAAATGAATTTCTTGAAAATCTAAATTATTTACTTGAATTTACAAAAGAGAAAATCACCCAATCTACGCACCTAATTATTACCTATGGAACGTCTTGGGCATATCGCTATAAAGCATCAAACGAAATCGTTGCAAATTGCCATAAAGTACCACAAAATCAATTTGATAAAGAAATAATTTCAGTAGAAAACATAAAAAAATCCATTCATAATACCATAAATTCTATACAAAAAGCAAATCCAAATTGTGCAATTATATTTTCCATTTCGCCAGTGCGGCACCTAAAAGACGGGTTTGTTGAAAATCAAAGAAGCAAAGCACATTTAATCGCGGCTTTACATTCGGATTTTGACGTTCAACATTCTATAACATCTTATTTTCCTTCCTATGAAATCATGATGGACGAATTGCGGGATTATCGATTTTATAGCGAAGATATGTTGCATCCTACCCAAGTTGCAATTGATTATATCTGGCAACGATTTTCAGAAACTTTCCTAGACGAAAACACCATTTCGGTGATGAGTCAAGTGGAAGCAGTTCAAAAGGCATTAGCACATCGCCCGTTTTATCCCAATACCGAAAACCATAAAAAATTTCAAGAAAACAGAACTCAAATGATTCTGAAATTGCAAGAACGCTTTCCAAATATGACATTTTAGAAACAAAAAAACCGCAAATTTCATTGCAGTTTTATCGTTATTTAATTTTGGTTTATAATTTGCTTTGCAAACTTTCCCAGCCACCACCATTGAGGACTTCAACGCCGTTATTTTTCAAAATTGCCGCTGCTTGAGCACTTCGCATTCCGCTTCTGCAACAAACAATTATTGGTTTTTTTAACTCTTTAATTTCATTAATTTTAGAAGAAATAGTATCCAAAACTATATTTTTTGAATTTTTTATATGTCCTTCCCGAAATTCTCCCGTTGTTCGAACATCAATAATTATTGCACCTCGATTTATAAAATCCTTAATGCTCTCCGATTTATCCCCTAATCCAAATAGATCTAATAGTCCCATATTTAATTTGTTTTCGACAAAGATAGCGTGCTATTTTTTTCGAAACAGTAACATAGGTTACAAACCCTATTTTTTTTAAATAGTTTCTTTTTGCAATATCAAATCCAAACCTCCAGCAATTAGATGAGCTACATTTGGTCTATTTAATTTAATTTCTTCTAAATGACACAGCACCGTTTGAAGTAAAATATCACTTTTTTCTTTTTGTAAAAGCTCCGCAATTTCTACAGATAGCAACCAATCATTTTGATGTTTTGTTGAAACAATTTCAAATATTGCTTCTAAACTCATCTCGCTTTTTTCGCCATTTCTAAGATTTCTAACATTTTGATATAAATGCTCAAGCTCTGTTTTTTCGGCTGTTTTCTTCGGTTTTATTGTTTCGCTAGACGGCACATGCGTAATCAAATCAAAACTATTCACATCGGCAGGTCCTGAAAATGCCGAAATTATTTTCTTGCCCACAGCCATGTCATAATTTCCCCATTCGGGTTGAAACAAAACAGTATTGTTGTGAGTTACGGTACAGTTTTTAAAACTTATTAATATTATTTCTCCCCGCAAGTTTCTGGAACCAGTAATAATTTCTCCCGAAACAGTAATGTTTCCCTCAAATTCTAGCGTTGTTCTCTCCCCTTCATAAATCGCATAAGCACTCAAATCTCTCGGACTCATATCTTCTATGGCTAGATTTATTCCAACTAATTTTCCAATTGGACTGCCAAATCCCTCTGCGTGATATTGCGTTCCGTGTCCCACTAATTCTTTTTCCCGATAGGCCAAAGCCGTTTTTCCAGTCGTTTGAATATATATCGGTTTTCCTTCAAATTCTATTACGTTAGTGAAATTTCCAGAAATTTGCATTCCCGTACTCAATTCTATCGTTCCGATAGCTTTAGATTGAATTAGTTTTTGCACGCCAGACAATCCGCCAGTTCGCAAAGCCATTTTGTTCGCAAATTCCTCCAAAACCAAACTTAAATACGCAAAATCTGGCGTAACATATAATTGAGGTTGGGGTTTCGTGATATCAAAACTTTGGTCTGCTGCCAAAATAGAATAGGGAATTTTCTTCACATTATCAGTCATGCACCACGCACTTTCTCCAATTGATGAAAGCAATCCAGCACCATATATTTTTGGATTTTCAACCGTACCAATCAAACCGTATTCCACTGTCCACCAATGCAAGTTTCTAATTTGTGCCATTTCTGACAGTTCGCCCATATTGTTTTGCAACTCCAAAACATTTTTTTCGGCAGCATCAATTTCGGCTTTTGGCGTGTCTTCGGCTTCCTTCAAAATGGATAATAACCGAACGGCTTCATACATTTCATAATCTCTAGAAGAAGAAATTGCCTTGCAGCCTATTTCTCCAAAACGCCGTAAATATTCTGCATATTCTGGATTTGCAATAATAGGAGCATGACCGGCACCTTCATGAATAATATCTGGTGCTGGCGTATATTCAATATGTTCAATTTGTCGAATATCTGAAGCAATCACAAGCACATTATAGGCCTGAAATTCCATAAATGCGTTGGGCGGAATAAAACCATCTACGGCAACTGCGGCCCAACCAATTTCTTTCAAAATCCGATTCATGCCATACATATTCGGAATATTTTCAATAGAAATTCCTGTTTTTTTGAGCCCGTCCAAATAGGATTCATGAGCTACTTTTCCTAAATATTCAACATTTTTACGCATCACATATCTCCAAACGGCCTGATTTATTGGAGTATAATCTTCATAGACCTGTGGCTTAATAAATTGTTTCAGATGTTTAGGTAGTCGCTCAATCAAAGGATTGCTTTCAATTGTTGAATTCATATTTTTTCGTACTTGTTTTTGTAAAATTACAATTTTTTGGAGCTATTTCCCGCTTTCCATTTCAAGTTTTTTTCAAAAAGCTATCCATTTCAATCGGGGCTAGGGCATTTTTGTATAAAAAAACTATAATAGACTTAAACTAAAAATCTAATAATTTATCATCAACCGAATTTGGTAGCGTAATTTTCAATAAAGGTTGTGACTCCATGGCTCTTTTTATAGCAAAAACAGCTCCTTCATTTCTAGCCCAACTTCTTCGAGAAACACCATTGTTTACGTCCCAAAAAAGCATCGATTCAAGTCGTCTTGACGCCTCTTTTGAACCATCAAGAACCATTCCAAATCCACCGTTAATTACCTCGCCCCAGCCTACGCCACCACCGTTATGGATCGAAACCCAAGTAGCTCCTCGAAAGCTGTCACCTATCACATTTTGAATCGCCATATCGGCAGTAAATCTAGATCCATCATAGATATTTGAAGTCTCTCTATAAGGTGAATCTGTGCCTGAAACATCATGATGGTCACGACCTAAAATCACAGTTTCAATTTCGCCTTTTGAAATGGCTTGATTGAATGCTTCAGCAATTTTCACTCTTCCTTCTGCATCGGCATAAAGAATTCTAGCTTGCGAGCCAACAACCAATTTGTTCTCTTTTGCCCCTTTTATCCATTGAATGTTGTCCTGCATTTGTTGCTGAATTTCTTCGGGGGCATTTTGTGCCATTTCCTCCAAAACGGCACACGCAATAGCATCTGTTTTTTCTAAATCACTAGGTTTTCCAGAGGCACAAACCCATCGAAAAGGACCAAACCCATAATCAAAACACATAGGGCCCATAATATCTTGGACATAACTTGGATAGCGAAAATCTTTTTGATTTTCGGCCATAATAGCAGCCCCAGCTCGAGATGCTTCCAACAGAAAAGCATTGCCATAATCAAAAAAATAGGTGCCTTTGGCAGTATGTTTGTTGATGGCTTCGGTGTGTCTTCGGAGTGTTTTTTGTACTTTTTCTTTAAACAGTTCTGGGTTTGAAGACATTAATTCATTCGATTCTTCAAAACTTAATTCCATTGGATAATAACCTCCTGCCCAAGGATTATGCAGCGATGTTTGATCACTTCCAAGGTCGATTGTAATTTGTTGATTATAAAATTCTTCCCAAATTTCAACTACATTTCCGAGATAGGCTATGGAGACAATTTCTTTATTGGCTTTCGCCAAAATAACTCTTTTTGTAAGCAAATTAATATCCGAAAACACCTCATTCACCCAGCCTTGTTCCAGTCTAATTTTGGTGATTTTAGGATTCACTTCCGCACAAACAGTAATGCAACCTGCAATATTTCCTGCTTTTGGCTGAGCACCACTCATTCCGCCAAGTCCAGAAGTCACGAATAGTCCGCCATTTGGACTCTTTTTTATTTTTCTAAATCCATTCAAAACCGTTATTGTAGTTCCGTGAACAATTCCTTGAGGGCCAATATACATATAACTTCCTGCGGTCATTTGCCCATATTGCGAAACACCAAGTGCATTAAATCTCTCCCAGTCATCTGGTTTTGAGTAGTTTGGAATTACCATTCCGTTAGTTACTACAACTCTTGGAGCCTCTTTGCTTGATGGAAATAATCCCATAGGATGCCCAGAATAGATCGATAAAGTTTGCTCGTCTGTCATTTCAGATAAGTACTGCATCGTTAGTAAATACTGAGCCCAATTTTGAAAAACAGCACCATTTCCACCATAGGTAATTAGCTCTTGGGGATGTTGTGCAACGGCATGATCCAAATTATTTTGAATCATCAACATTATTGCTTTTGCCTGGTTACTTTTTCCAGGATATTCACTTATTGGTCGAGCATAAATTTTATAATCGGGACAAAAACGATACATATATATTCTGCCATAAATTTCAAGTTCTTCCAAAAACTCTGGAATTAATTCGGCATGATGCACTGCATCAAAATAGCGAAGTGCATTTCGTAAGGCTAATTTTATTTCAGTATTTGAAAGTATTTTTTTTCGTTTTGGAGCATGATTAATACTTTCATCAAAGGATTTCTTTTTTGGAAGTAGGGAAGGAATTCCAGCTGCAATTTGTTCTTTAAAAGTCATAAATAGTTATTTATTTTTCTGATTTTCTGATTTCGCCTGTGTTTTTATCAAATCCATAAGGGCAATGTCGGCAACCGCTTTTGCAACAATAGCCACGTTTTTTATGAAATATTTCTGTAAAACAACGATATCCTTCTGGCGTGATATAATAATCCTCGTTTTCTATTAATTTATTTTCATTACTTTGCTCATTCATAACTACAAATTTAGGAACTTTAAAGCGAAAGTATGACATCAATTACAATTTTTAAAATAAATATTTAAGAAACTATGGAGGTTCCTAATCAGTTTTATTTTCGAGACAAATCTAGAAATATTGATGTTTTTATTAAACGTGAAGATTTGATTCACCCTTTTGTTTCTGGAAATAAATTCAGAAAATTGAAATATAATTTGCTTCATGCAAAGGCCGAAAACTATTCAAAATTGCTCACTTTTGGCGGTGCTTTTTCAAATCACATTGCTGCTGTTGCCTTTGCTGGAAAAGAAAACGGTTTTGAGACCATTGGAATTATTCGAGGGGAGGAACTTGTTAATAAAATTCAGGAAAACCCAACACTCAAATTTGCCCAAGATTGTGGTATGCAATTATATTTTGTCACTAGAGACGATTATCAAGAAAAAACAAAGCCTAATTTTTTGAATAAATTAGAAAAAATACATGGTTCATTTTATTTAATTCCAGAAGGGGGGACAAATAATTTGGCAATAAAAGGGTGTCAAGAAATCATAGTTTCTTCCGATAATGAATTCAATTTTGTATGTTGTGCTGTTGGAACAGGCGGGACAATTTCGGGAATTTGCAATAGTGTTTTTCCAAATCAAAAAGTTTTAGGATTTACTGCGTTAAAAGGTGGTTTTTTGAAAGAAGATATTTGTAAATTTGCAACAAATTCTAATTGGGAATTAATAGAAGAGTACCATTTTGGAGGATACGGAAAAGTAAATCAAGAACTGGTTGCTTTTTTAAATCAAAAATATAACGACACAAACATACCATTAGACCCAGTATATACTGGAAAAATGATGTTTGGAATTTTGGATTTAATCCAAAAAAATTATTTTCCTGATGGCTCTAGAATTTTAGCAATTCACACAGGAGGAATTCAAGGAATTGCGGGTATGAATATGAAATTAGAAAGCAAAAATTTATCAATAATTCAATTATGATTAAGAAATTATTACTTTTAGTGTTAGCGACCTTTATTTTTAGTTGTAGCTCAAAAAAATCAATCATCCAAACAACAAAAACCAAGGGTTGGCAATCAAATCATATTGCAAAGAACAATTCAGATTCAAATAAAGTTAAATCTGAGGGAACAATTGTTTCAGAACCCTCAAAATCGGAAGTCTTGGAGGCAACAACTCGCATCAAAGTTACCACCGAAATTGTTTTGGCCTATATCGAAAAATATAAAGAAACAGCCAAAAGCAATATGACTCAATTTGGTATTCCTTCGAGTATTATTCTGGCTCAAGGAATTTTAGAATCGGGTGCAGGAACAGGGCCTTTAAGCTCATTAGCCAATAATCATTTTGGGATCAAGTGCCATAAAGACTGGTCGGGGCCATCAGTGAGTTATGATGATGATACTGCCCAAGAATGTTTCAGAAAATATTCTGAGGCAAAAGATTCCTATGCTGATCATGCCGTTTTTTTGCTCAATAGAACGTGGTATGCTAATTTATTTAAATTAGAAAAAAACGATTATAAAGCGTGGGCAAGAGGACTAAAAGCAGCTGGATATGCAACAGATCCAAAATATGCGGATAAATTAATTAGTATTATCGAAAGATATAAACTCAATAGTTTTGACAATGAAGTTTTGGGAATTACTCCCGTTTTTTCTGAAAACACAGTTTCCAATTCAAGCTTATATCAAGTTTCTCCTGGAGATACGTTGTATTCTATTTCAAAAAAATTCAATGTTTCTGTTGAGGACTTGAAGAAAAAAAACAATTTGACCGACAATGCCATTTCGGTTGGACAAAGTATTATTGTGCAATAAACAGACCTAAAATCTACAACATAAATGTTATACAAAAGAAGCAGTGCTCTTTTTGCCGAGGCAGAAAAAGTGATTCCAGGAGGCGTAAATTCGCCAGTTCGTGCGTTTAAAGCTGTTGGCGGAACTCCAATTTTTGCTAAAAGTGCCAAAGGAGCCTACCTATTTGACGAAGACGGAAATCGATTTATAGATTATATAAATTCTTGGGGCCCGATGGTGCTAGGTCACGCATTTCCTCCTGTTGTTGATGCCGTTATTGAAAGAGCAAAACTCGGAACTTCCTTCGGAATGCCTACTGCCTTGGAAACAGAAATTGCCAATCTAGCGATTTCGATGGTGCCTAATATTGAAAAAATCAGATTTGTAAATTCTGGAACAGAAGCCTGTATGAGTGCAATTCGTTTGGCTCGTGGATTTACAAAAAAAGATAAAATAATAAAATTTGCTGGCTGTTATCATGGCCATTCGGATTCATTTTTGATACAGGCAGGAAGCGGTGCAGTTACTTTTGGGATGCCAAACAGTCCAGGTGTAACGCAGGGAACGGCAAAAGATACTTTACTTGCGACCTATAATAATTTGGAAAGTGTAAACGATTTAATTTCCGCAAATCCAAACGAAATAGCCGCTATAATTATTGAACCTGTTGCCGGTAATATGGGTTGTATTGTTCCGCAAGAAGGATTTTTGGCTGGATTACGACTGTTGTGTGACGAGCATAAAATTCTTCTTATTTTTGATGAGGTAATGACAGGATTTAGATTGGCAAAGGGCGGAGTTCAAGAACTTTACGGCATAAATGCAGATATAATTACCTTTGGAAAAGTTATTGGAGGCGGTTTGCCAGTGGGTGCTTTTGCTGCTCGCAATGAAATAATGAATTTTTTAGCCCCAATTGGCCCTGTTTATCAAGCGGGAACACTATCTGGAAATCCTTTGGCTATGGCCGCTGGACTTGCAATGCTTCGGGCATTAGATCATGATAATGATGTTTTTCGGAGATTAGAAGAAAAAACAATTTATTTAGAAAATGGGATTTCAAAAGCACTTCTTGAAAGTGGAATAACTTTTTCTATAAATAGGGTAGGGTCAATGATTTCTGTTCATTTCTGTTCGGAACCAGTTATTGATTTTCAAAGTGCTTCAAAAGGCGATAACGAAACCTTCAAAAAATTCTTTCATGGCATGCTTGATGAAGGAATTTATATTGCCCCTTCAGCATATGAGACATGGTTTATAACCGATGCTTTGACTTATGAGGATTTAGATTTTACAATCCAAGCAGTAAGAAAAGTTTCAAAAACATTAAAATAAAAAAAGACCCATTCGGGTCTTTTTTATTTTATAAACAGTAAAAATTAATTTACTAAACTTTTAAATAAAGTTTCGTTTTCTCTAATTTTTTTGAATGAAGGGCCATCTAAAGTTGCCTCTAATTTTCTTTCAATAATTTCCGAAACATACTTTTTGTTTTCTGCTGAAGGATTTGAAGAAAGCATTCTAAATTTTGTTAAAAAAAGACCGGTCAAAATTGATTTCATTTCAGGGCTAACAGTAATAACTGATGATAAGTCAGAAATATTTTTTTGAACTGCCACTTCTGGAGTCATCAATGTCATTTCATTTTTAACTGGAGCAACACTAGTTTGCTTGTTTTGAGCAGTTGCATTCAACGAAAAAGCTAATAAAACAATACTAGCAGCAATTATTTTTTTCATAATATTCAAATTAAATTTATTCAAAACTAATTTATTTTTCTTTAATAAAAA
>CAIJXW010000153.1 GCA_903824755.1 uncultured Bacteroidota bacterium
ATAGATAGCAAAGGTATAATTTTTGTATTTTCAGCATTTATTCACTAAATTTACATTACGAATAACTACATATTATGGATGATAATTTTTCACCAAGAGTCAAAGATGTAATAACATATAGTAAAGAAGAAGCCCTTCGATTGGGGCATGACTTTATTGGTACAGAGCATTTAATGCTCGGAATTTTGAGAGATGGCAACGGAAAAGCAATTCATATTTTGAATAATTTAGGAATTGATTTGGATTTTTTACGTAGAAAAGTAGAAATTCTGAGTCCTGCCATTCCAAATGTAGAAATTAGCAACGAAAAGAAAAACCTTCATCTCACACGTCAAGCCGAACGTGCTTTGAAGACCACTTTTCTGGAGGCAAAAGTTTTTCAAAGCACTCTGATTAGTACAGCACACCTGCTTTTGTGTATTCTACGAAATGAGAATGACCCTACAACCAAACTGATGAATAAATTAAAAATTGATTATGATTCCGTTAAAGAACAATATTTGAACATGACACCCAACCACAACGAAGAAGAATTCTTGGAAAATCTTCCAAGAGCCGAATCTTTCAATGAAGATTCAGGACAAGATGACAGCCTAAAAGGAGACAGTTTTAATAATCCTGCCAATAAATCAAACAAGAAGTCTAAAACACCTGTTTTGGATAATTTCGGAAGAGATTTAACCGAAATGGCCGAAGAAGGAAAATTAGATCCTGTTGTTGGTCGTGAAAAAGAAATTGAGCGTGTTTCACAAATTTTAAGCCGTCGCAAAAAAAACAATCCGCTTTTGATTGGCGAGCCTGGTGTAGGAAAATCAGCCATTGCCGAAGGGCTTGCTCTTAGAATTATTCAGAAGAAAGTTTCTAGAATACTTTTTAATAAAAGAGTCGTTACCCTAGATTTAGCCAGTCTTGTTGCTGGAACAAAATACAGAGGTCAATTCGAAGAACGAATGAAAGCCGTTATGAACGAGCTTGAAAAAAATGATGATATCATTTTGTTTATAGATGAAATTCATACTATCGTAGGTGCAGGTGGAGCAACAGGCTCACTAGACGCCTCAAATATGTTCAAACCCGCATTGGCAAGAGGCGAAATTCAATGTATTGGCGCCACCACACTCGATGAATATCGTCAGTATATTGAAAAAGATGGTGCTTTAGAAAGACGTTTTCAAAAAGTAATTGTTGAGCCAACTTCTGTTGAAGAAACGATTACAATTTTGAATAATATAAAAAATAAATATGAAGATCACCACAATGTTACCTATACTCCCGAGGCAATTGATGCCTGTGTGAAATTGACAAATAGGTATATGTCGGATCGTTTTCTTCCTGACAAAGCTATTGATGCGCTTGACGAAGCCGGTTCGCGAGTTCATATCACAAATATTGATGTTCCAGTTCAGATTTTAGAATTAGAAAGACAATTGGAAGATGTTCGAGAATTGAAAAGCTCGGTCGTAAAAAAACAAAAATATGAAGAAGCGGCAAAGCTTCGTGATGACGAAAAACGTATCGAAAAAGATTTAGCAATCGCCCAAGAACAATGGGAAGAAGAAGCCAAAAATAACCGTATTTTAGTGACCGAAGATAACGTTGCCGATGTAGTATCGATGATGACTGGAATACCCGTAAATCGAATTGCACAAACTGAAAGTAATAAGTTAGCTAAACTACCTGAACTTATTCAAGATAAAGTAGTTGGTCAAAACGAAGCTGTACTTAAAATCGCTCGTTCTATTCAAAGAAATCGTGCTGGATTAAAAGACCCAAACCGACCAATTGGCTCCTTTATATTTCTTGGACAAACGGGAGTTGGAAAAACCCAATTAGCAAAAGTTTTGGCCAAAGAGCTATTTGACTCTGAAGATGCATTAGTGCGAATTGATATGAGTGAATATATGGAGAAATTTGCCATTTCTAGATTAGTTGGAGCACCTCCAGGATATGTAGGCTATGAAGAAGGCGGTCAATTGACCGAAAAAGTGAGAAGAAAACCCTATTGCGTGGTGCTTCTTGACGAAATAGAAAAAGCCCACCCCGATGTATTCAATATGATGTTGCAAATCCTAGATGATGGCTATATTACTGATAGTTTAGGTCGGAAAATAGATTTCAAAAATACGATTATCATTATGACTTCCAATATTGGTGCACGACAATTGAAAGATTTCGGACAGGGAGTTGGTTTTGGTACGGCAGCAAAATTATCTCAAGCTGATGAGAACTCAAAAAGTATTATCGAAAACGCACTTAAAAAAGCATTTGCCCCCGAATTTCTTAACAGAATAGACGATGTGATTGTATTTAATGCTCTCGAAAAACACGATATTGATTTAATTATCGAAATTGAATTAAAAAAACTATATGCCCGAATTGAAGAATTAGGCTATAAGCTAAGCTTGTCAGAAAATGCGAAATCATTTATTGCAGATAAAGGATTTGACAGGCAATTTGGTGCAAGACCATTGAAAAGAGCAATTCAAAAATATGTAGAAGATGCTTTGGCAGAAGAAATAATTACCAGTAAAATTAGTTCCGGTGATGAGATTTTTATGGATTTGAACGAAGCAACACAAGAATTATTTGTTAACGTAAAGAAAGCTCCTGAACCATCAAAACAATAAGTTATAAAAACCCGCTTTTAATAGAGCGGTTTTTTTGATTATTTTTCTAAATGTATTTGAAAACCTATACCGATAGTGAAGTATTTGGAAGTGTAGAATAATTTTTGAGACTTATAATTTAAAGTTATCTCTAGACCAACACTGCTATTGAGATAGATTACTGATCCTGCTTTAAATCTATAACTATTGGTGTTTTCGGAGTCCGAACCCTGGGTTTTTGAGGTATAAAAAATTATGTTAGCATCAGTAAATAGATTTATCTTTTTTTCAGGTTTTAAAAAATAATATCTAATGAATGGTCCAGCTCCAAAAGCTGTATTTGATGGAATCCCAACATTTTTACCGTAATTAAAATTTACGTTAACACCTAGAACAAGTTTGTCGACTATAAAGTAACCAATGTTTGGGAATAATCTTATGGAATTTCCACTACTTATAATTTCATTTTTAGGATTTATGGTTTTTGAATTCGTGTAATTGCCATCACCCCCTACCATCCAATTTCCTTTGGTTATTTGTGCATTTGCAGCCAATGCGGAGGCTAATAGCAGAAACGCTATGATTTTTGTTTTTTTCATGATTTTTAGTTTTTAATATTTTTCTAAATGAATTTGAACGCCAATTCCTAAGGTAAAACCGTCTGTATAACTATCTGGTAAAATGGCATTGTAATATTTTGAATTTCTTCTTGTATATTTTAATGATGTTTCTAAAGCAACGCTACTATTTAGAAAAAATGAAGCGCCAATTTTTGTTGAAAAAGAAGTGCTTTTATCTTCTTTTTTTAAACTGAAATAATAAGAGCTATCTAAAAATATATTCGTGCTTTTTTCAGGATTTAATAGATAATACCTAACAAACGGTCCAGCACTCATGGTTTCGCTTTTAATTTTTGAATCTTTATATTTAGAATTACTCAAATTGTAATTAAACAAAGTGCCAAATGAAAGCTTATCTATTACAAAATAGCCAATATTTGGACTTAGGTTTACAATATTAGAGGTGCCTCCATTGCTCGATTTATTTGTTGTAAAATCTCCACTTCCCCCTACCATCCAATTTCCTTTGGTTATTTGTGCATTTGCAGCCAATGCGGAGGCTAATAGCAGAAACGCTATGATTTTTGTTTTTTTCATGATTTTTTATTTTTTTAAATGTATTTGAAAACCTATACCGATAGTGAAGTATTTGGAAGTGTAGAATAATTTTTGAGACTTATAATTTAAAGTTATCTCTAGACCAACACTGCTATTGAGA
>CAIJXW010000154.1 GCA_903824755.1 uncultured Bacteroidota bacterium
ATAAATAAAATTTAAAATATCAAAATTAGGATTAATAAAATCAACTAAAAACCTATATTTGTAATTCACAAAAAAGTTATGGAACAATTTGTTGTATCGGCTAGAAAATATCGTCCTCAAACATTTAAAGATGTTGTAGGGCAACAAGCCATTACAAATACATTATTGAATGCCATAGAGACTAATCATTTGGCCTCTGCCCTATTGTTTACTGGGCCTCGTGGTGTTGGAAAAACAACTTGTGCTAGAATTTTGGCTCGAAAAATCAACCAGCCTGGATATGATGACCCGAACGAAGATTTTTCGTTTAACGTATTTGAATTAGATGCTGCTTCTAACAACGGAGTTGATGATATAAAAAACATCATCGACCAAGTTCGAATTCCGCCGCAAACAGGAAAATATAAAGTCTATATTATCGATGAGGTTCACATGCTATCTTCTGCGGCTTTCAATGCGTTTTTGAAAACTCTTGAAGAACCACCAAAACATGCTATTTTTATACTAGCTACAACAGAAAAACATAAAATAATCCCTACTATTCTTTCCCGTTGTCAGATATTTGATTTTAAGAGAATAACCGTAAAAGATGCCAAAGACCATTTAGCAGAAGTTGCAAAAAGTCAAGGAGTTGAATTTGAAGATGATGCGTTGCATATTATTGCTCAAAAAGCTGATGGTGCCATGCGTGATGCCTTGTCAATCTTTGATAGAGTAGTTTCGTTTTGCGGTTCAAATCTAACGCGTCAGGCTGTTACAGAGAACCTAAATGTATTGGATTTTGAAACTTATATTTCGATTACAGATTTAATTTTGGAGAATAAAATACCTGAATTGCTTTTGTCTTATAACGATATTTTATCAAAAGGATTTGATGGGCATCATTTTATTGCGGGTCTAGCTTCTCATTTTAGAGACTTATTAGTTTCAAAAAATCCTGCTACACTTTCATTATTAGAAGCAGGCGAGCAAGCTCAAAAACTATATGGGATTCAGTCTCAAAAAGCCTCTCAAGAATTTTTATTGAAAGGAATTGAAATTGCAAACGACTGCGATTTGAAGTTTAAAGTCAGCCAAAATCAACGATTGCTAGTTGAACTTGCCTTGATGCAATTATCCTCCATCTCCTTTGATGGAGAAAAAAAAAAGTTAACGGATTTATAATTCCCCCAGCTCACTTCCGAAAAAGTGATTATTCTATTACCGAAACAATAAAAATCAATCCTAAAACCGAAATTCAAACTCCTAAAATTCCTGATGAAAATTTGAATATTTCTTCAGAAATTAAAATAGAAGTTCCACTAGTTGCTATCCCTAAATTGAGTTTTGCAGATGCAAACGAGCCTAAGGTTTCTTCGTTATCTATTGCAAGTATTCGAGCTAAAAAAGAATTATTAGAATCTAATAAATTAACTCCAAAATCGGCTGACCATCTCCCAGAAGAGCCATTTAACGAAACCGATGTTTTATTATATTGGAATAAATATGCACAAAGATTAGGCGATAAAGGTCATAAAATCATGGAATCACTATTGTTGATTAATGATCCAGTATTGTACGGCACATCTATTACGTTAGAATTACCAAATGAAGGCTCTAAAATTGATTTTGAATCCGAAAAACAAGGATTGTTAGGGTATTTAAAAGGGCATTTGCATAATCATAATGTTTCGATTGAAGTAATTGTAAATGAAACTGTAAAACCAAAAATGGCATTTACGGCTCAAGAAAAATACAATCGATTAACGGAAAAAAATCCAAATTTAGAATTGCTCAAAAAAACATTTGATTTGGATTTATAGCTATATTTTTTCGTAATATAGTGCTTTCACGATTCCGTCCGAAAGTCCAATTTTTGGAACAAAAATATTTCTAGCACCACTCCATTTCATGGCATTCAAATAGACTCTCAATGCTGGAATAATTACATCTGCTCGATCTGGATTTAGAGCCAATTCAGAAATCCTTTGTTCATAGGTAAGAGAATTTAAGAACGTGTATTGTGAATTTAAATAGATATAAGACAATGGTTTGTCTTGCATTTTGCCCGACATTTTAAATATTTTATTGATATTCCCCCCGGATCCTATTAGTGTAATATTTTCAATGTTTTCGGTATTTGTTCGAATCCATTTTTCAATTTCAAGCCATACAATATCACTAACTACTTCATTTATAAGTCGGACAGTTCCAGCTTTGAAAGATTTTGACGCAATCATTTTTCCACCAGAAAATAATGAAAACTCTGTGCTACCACCACCAACGTCAACATACAAATAATTGTTTTCTGTTTTGAGAAGATAATGCAAATCGGTGGTTGCAATAATAGCAGCCTCGCGTTTACCATCTATAATCTCAATTTTTATATCTGATTTGTTTTTAATAATTTCAACAACTTCTTTCCCATTATAAGCTTCTCGCATAGCAGATGTTGCACAAGCCATATATTTTTCTACTTTGTGCACTTTCATTAATAACTTAAATGCTTTCATTGCATCAACCATTCGGTCAATATTTTCTTCCGAAATTTCGCCTACCGTAAAAGCATCTTGTCCTAATCGAATAGGAACTCGAACAAGTGAACTTTTGCTGAAAAGTGTTTCTTTGCCTTTTTCTTCTATAATATTTGCAATTAATAGACGCATGGCGTTAGATCCAATATCAATTGCGGCATACTTTTTTATAGTAATCATTCGTTTCTAAATGCTGTATTTAATTATATTTATTTAACTATTTCTGCTTTGACTTCGATTTTTTGCAAATAATAATTATAAGTTTCCCCTTGTGCTCTAAATGTCGGGTTGGCTCCTCTAGTTCGATATTTATTTTCAAAATTTTCTGAATGAAAACGTGCTTTTACGTTACCTTTCCAACCAATGTCAAATGAGTCAATTAATTCTTTTCTAATTTGGTCATCATATATAGGACATGTCACTTCTACTCGTCCATCTAAATTTCTTCGCATAAAATCTGCTGATGATATAAATACCTCTGGATTTCCTTCATTTCCAAAAATATAAACTCTTGAATGTTCTAGAAAATTATCAACAATACTGATGGCTTCGATATTTTCGCTCATTCCTTTTTTTCCTGGAATTAAACTACAAATACCTCTAATCTGTAATTGGATTTTCACTCCTGCATTACTGGCGTCATATAATTTATCGATAATTGAATAATCTGACAAACTATTCATCTTCAATTTAATAAAAGCAATTTTTCCTGAATTTGCATTACTAATTTCTCGATCAATAAGTTTATAAAATTTAGAGCGAGTATAATGCGGCGAAACGATTAAATGTTTATAACGATGCACGCGATAATTGACTTCAAAAAAATCAAATATTTTAGTTATGTCTTTTAGAATTTGTTGGTGACTTGTAAAAAGCGTTACATCGGTATAAACTTTGGCAGTCGATTCATTAAAGTTTCCTGTCGAAATCATTCCGTAACGAACTAACTTTCCATCTTCAATTCGGTCAATAACACATATTTTGCTGTGTACTTTTAATCCTTTTATTCCAAAAATCAATTCAATTCCTTCCGTTTGCATTTGCTCGGCATAAGAAATATTACTCGCCTCATCAAATCGTGCTTGTAATTCAATTTGAACGGTGACTTTTTTTCCGTTTTTAGCAGCGTTAATAAGGGAACTAATTACTTGCGAATTTTTTGATAATCGATATAACGTAATTTTTATTGCTGTAACATTTGGATCTAATGCGGCTTCTCGAAGGAATTTTATAATGTATGAAAACGACTGATAAGGTGCGTTTACCAAGTAATCTTTTTTCGCAATTCTATTCAAAATACTCCCGTCTAAACTAAGTCCATGAACTGGCAAAGGAGTTTTTGGTGAGTATAACAAATCAAATCTTCCGAGGTTCGGAAAATCCATATAATCCCTTCTGTTGTGATATCTACCCCCTGGAATAATACTATCTGATGAATCAATTCCCATATTTAAAAGAAAAAATTTCAAAGTATCTTTTCCTATCGATTTATCATAAACAAAGCGAACCGGCTCCCCTATTCTTCTGTCTTTTACGCTGGTTGCGATTTTTTCAAGCATACTTTTACTCATATCACTATCGATATCCAATTGAGCATCACGCGTAATTTTTATCATGTGAGCAGTAACACTTTTATAGTCAAATATATTGAATAGACTTGACAGATTATATCGAATAACATCATCTAAAAGTATGATATAATGTTTATCGTCATCAGAAGGTAAAACTACAAATCGGTTAATAGACTTCGGGATTTCTATTACAGCATAACGAATTTCTTGTTTTTTTGTAGTAGTCGCAGATTTTAGCACTAATTTGACTGCCAAATAGCCTGAAGTATCCTTCAATGTTGGAAATTCGGCTAAATCATTTAGGATAATTGTTACTAAAGCTGGACTTACTTTTTGAATAAAAAAGTCTTTTATAAAATTTTGTTGCTCCTTAGAAACTTGATTTTCATTAATAATAAAAATATTTTCTTTTTCGAGTTTCTTTTCTATAATCTTCAAAATTCGTAAGCTCTCCGATTGTTGCTCAATAACAATTTCGGTAATATCTTTTACTAATTGATGTGCCGAAATTCCCCCCAAAACTTTCTCTCCAGACTCACCAGACAAGCTAAGACGGCGAATTGCAGCAAATCGTACTCTGAAAAATTCATCTAAATTATTTGAGAAAATACCCAAAAAACGAAATCTGTCCAATAAAGGGACATTTTCATCAGAGGCCTCTTGTAACACTCTGGCATTAAAGGCTAGCCAGCTTTTCTCTCGATCTATATAACTGTATTTTTCTAAATTCATAATTATAATTCTCTAGGAAAAATCATTTTATTGATTCTTCCGTTTTTTAGCTCCGACCAATTATCACAATCAAAATCAATTGAAATTAGCCCAGAGGTAGGAATGCTCATAATTGGGCTATCGGCAAATTTATTAACAAAATTGGTTATTGCCTCATTATGACCAAAAAGAATAACATTTTTATAACAATTTTTGAAATTCCTAATTGCTTTCTCTAATTTTTTTTCATCAAATGTATAAATATCTTCCATAAAAATTATTGAATCAACCTCGTAGCCATTTTCACTTGCAAAAATAATAGCGGTTTCCATCGCTCTTTTTGCAGTACTTGAAATAAGAGTATATTCATTTATATTAAAAAACTTCCTAAATTCTGTAGCCACGAGTTTTATATCAGCTCTTCCCCGCACCAATAAAATTCTTGATTTATCTGAAACTTGATTTTCCCAAACCCTGCA
>CAIJXW010000155.1 GCA_903824755.1 uncultured Bacteroidota bacterium
AAAAAATATTTGTACTTTTGTATTAATATAGAAATTATGGAAGTAACTTTTTACAAATATGAAGGAACAGGAAATGACTTTGTGATAATTGATAATCGCAAAGCGTTTTTCCCCGCTGACAATAAACAACTAATAGAACAGCTCTGTGATAGACGTTTTGGCATCGGTGCAGATGGATTAATTTTGTTGGAAAATGATTCTGAAACCGATTTCAAAATGGTTTATTTTAATTCCGATGGCAACCAAAGTACAATGTGCGGAAATGGAGGTCGATGTATTGTTGCTTTCGCCAAAAAAATGAATATCATTCAAAATAAAACCAAATTTGTCGCTATCGATGGGCTTCACCACGCCACAATATCAGAACAAGGAAGGGTTGCTTTGCAAATGAAAGATGTTAATGACGTTCAAGTTTCTCCACAATATGTTTTTTTGAATACGGGTTCTCCTCATCATGTTGAGCTAGTTTCTATGATAAAAAATTGCAATGTGAAAGGCGATGGAGCGAGAATTCGATATAGTGATTTGTATGGCGAAGCAGGGTCAAATGTCAATTTTGTAGAACAAATAAACCAAAACACATTTTCTGTCAGAACCTACGAAAGAGGGGTTGAAGACGAAACCTTATCTTGCGGAACTGGGGCAACAGCTGTGGCAATAGCAATGAACAAAATTGGCAAAACGCATTCAGAGAATATAGTTATTTTCGTATTGGGGGGAACTCTGATAGTTTCGTTTGAAAAAAATAACGATATTTATTCAAATGTTTTGTTGGAAGGGCCTGCAAAATTTGTTTTTGAAGGCAAAATAGCAATCTAAACGTAACAAAAATCAATCAATTTGAATACTCTAAAAGGAAATACTATATATCTTCGAGCTCTTGAACCTAATGATTTAGACTTTGTTTTCGAAATGGAAAATGACGAATCTATATGGGAAATTAGCAATACTCAAACACCATATAGTCGGTTTTTAATTCGGCAATATCTAGAAAATGCTCACCAGGATATATACGAAGCCAAACAATTGCGATTGGCTATTTGTAATAACAATGATTTTTCGGCTATTGGTTTAATTGATTTATTTGAATTTGATCCAAAAAATAACCGTGCTGGAATAGGTATTTTAATAAAAAACGAGGACAATAGAGGGCAAGGAGCTGGTAGTGAAGCTCTTGGATTATTGATTGATTATTCTTTCAAACAATTAAATTTGAATCAATTATTTGCAAATATTAATCCTGAGAATACCGCTAGTATGCGACTTTTTGCTAAATTTGGCTTTGAAAATATTGGTACAAAAAAACAATGGAATTTAGTGAATGGTCACTATAAGGACGAAACACTTTTTCAGTTAATTAATAAATAAGTAGTATTTTGAAAATTAAAAAAATTATAAGCGTTGCCTCGGTAATCGTTATTGCTGCATTATTAGTATATGGTGTATATTTATATCGTGCCATTTTTTCTGAAAATACCAAGTTTTCTGAAACAGAATTCTATGTTCATGTTCCAACAGAATCGAATTATGAAGATGTAAAAGCAATTATTAGCCCATTTATAAAAAACATGGAGCATTTTGAGATGATTGCCAATAAAAGATCCTATCCCGATAATGTAAAATCAGGTCGGTTTTTATTCAAGAAGGGCATGAATAGCTTTGAATTAGTTTCAACGCTTCGGCAAAATGTACCTGTAAAATTAGCGTTTAATAATCAAGAGCGTCTAGAAAATTTTGTTGGTAGAGTGGGTTCTCAAATTGAAGCGGATAGCATTTCTTTATTGAAAACATTTACAGATTCTATTTTTTTAAAAGAAAATGGTTTGACCAAAGAAAACGTTATTAGCATTTGTATTCCTAATACATACGAGTTTTATTGGAATACTTCAGCCCTAAAGTTTCGCGACAAAATGATAAAAGAATATCGAAATTTCTGGAATTCAAAACGAATTTCTCAAGCTTCAAAAGTAGGATTAACCCCAATTCAAGCCACAATTCTAGCGTCTATCGTTCACAAAGAAACCGTAAAAAAAGACGAACGACCAAGAGTGGCAAGGGTTTATTTGAATCGAATAAATTTGCAAATGCCACTTCAAGCGGATCCAACCGTTATTTTTGCAAAGAAAAAGCGAATGAACAATTTTGACACTATTATCAAAAGAGTCTATTTCAATGACTTAAAAATCATGTCGCCTTATAATACGTATGCTAATATAGGTTTGCCACCAGGCCCGATAGCAATGCCCGATATTACTGCTATTGAAGCCGTATTAACTCCCGAAAACAACAATTATATTTATTTTTGTGCTAGCGTTTCTAGATTTGGATATCATGAATTTGCATCAGACTTGAATCAACATGCCGCCAACAGAAAAAAATATGTTGATTGGCTGGACAGACAATATGCAGCAAGCAAAACCTCAAAATAATGTTATTTTTTGCCTCTTCAAAAATTTCATTTTTCTTTTTTAATGTCACTTTATCGACTTAAAAAGTTGTATTAATTAAAAAAATGTATATTTGCCCCGTAGAAATTTCTTAATTCTGAAACTTATCTATGAAATAAAAATTAAAGTTTTAATTTTATTTTACTAAGTTTTGTTGTTTTTTTTATAATTAAATTATTGAAAATCAATTTTTTGAAGAAAAAAACATCGTTAGGAAGAAAAACAAAACATGTTAAAAAAAGGAATTTATTATTCAATTCTAATTCTGATTGTCGTTTTTTTAAGCTTGGGCTTTAAATCTATAAAATCAGAAAATTTTGAATGGTTTCGTTCAGATAATAGTGAAAATAGTACTTTTATTTTTCCATCTGCCAAGCCAAATGACTACAAAACAATGAATGTTCCTTATACAGGGAAATTTTTCATAGGCTATAAAGAAGCAATAGCATTTCGCGAATCTCAAGGTAAATATCACAAAATCAATTCTTTGGGATACATGGGAAAATACCAATTTGGAAAAGAAACCCTAAAAACTATTGGTATTCATGATAGTGCTGCCTTTATAGAAAGTCCAAAAATGCAAGAAAAAGCATTTACCGCTTTACTTTCTAGAAATAAATGGAAACTTAGAAAAGAAATCAAACGATTTGACGGAAAAATTGTTGACGGTGTTCGTATCACTGAGTCAGGAATCCTTGCCGCTGCCCATCTTGGCGGAGTGGGTTCTGTAAAGAGATTTCTATATAGTGGCGGAAAGCGAAAATGTAGAGACTCCTACGGAACATCTGTAAAGTCCTATTTACGCCAGTTTGAAGGATATGAAACTTCGGCTATCGAAGCACATCGAAATCCTAAAGTGAAGTAAAAAACAGAAAAATAACGCTACTTTTTGCCCTACATTTTATGAATAATAAAAATTGTTGGTCGGTTATGCAAATCTATGTTTGCATTTTTCCAGTCTGAAGCTTTTTTTGTTTTTATATATTCAGTAGGAAGGGTGATGTCACAGGCGACACAAAGAAGCGTTGCTGGCTGTATTGCCTGAAGAATATCTTCTAACATTTTGTTATTTCTGAATGGTGTTTCTATAAAAATCTGTGACTGATTTTTGTCCTGTGATAATTTTTCTAAATTTTTGAGCGCTATTTTCTTTTCCCCTTTGTCTATGGGTAAATAGCCATTAAAAGTAAAACTTTGCCCGTTCATTCCAGATGCCATCATAGCCAATAGTATCGATGAAGGCCCTACCATTGGGACTACCTGAATCCCTTTTTCATGGGCTAACTTCACTATTACTGCCCCTGGATCTGCAATTCCTGGACAACCTGCCTCTGACATTAGTCCGATATTTATTCCTTCAAAGCATGGTTTAATCATTTCAGCAAATTCGGATTTTTCGGTGTGTTTGTTCAAGGCTCTCAATCGCAAAGTTGACTGTATTTTTTCAGGGCTTATGCTTTTTACAAATCGTCTTGCTGTTTTTTCATTTTCAACTATATAGTCGTCAATAAAGTCTATCGCTCTTTTTATACTTTGTGGCAAAACATCGTTTGGATCACTTTCGCCTAATGTTGTCGGTATTAAATATAATTTACCTAATAATGGATTGGTTTTCATATTATTTATTTGGTATAGCGTTAGTAATTAGGTTGTTGACTATAGAATTACAGGCGGTGTCTATAAGTTGATATACTGCATCAAAATCTTTTTGTTCTCCATAGTAAGGATCTGGAACAGCTTGGTTTTGATTTGGAAACAACTCATTTAATAGAAATTTCACTTTCAATTGTTGTTGTTTGTTTTTTGTTAATCTTATCACATCTTGATAATTTGCATTGTCCATTACAAAAATATAATCAAATTTATCAAAATCAGATTCCTTAATTTGTCTGCATTTTTGATTTGAAATAGAGATGCCATTTTTTTTGGCAGCTTCTATCGAACGAGGGTCAGGCGGGTTTCCAACATGCCAATTCCCGGTACCTGCAGAATCAACAAAAAATTGTTCGGGTGAAAGTTTTGAAGCTAATATTCCTTCTGCTAATGGGGAGCGGCAAATATTGCCTAAACAGACCATTAGAATTTTTGTGGGCATTTTCTACAAGGATAATTTCTTGTGAATATCATCAACAAACTTTTTAAATTGTTTGTCGGTTGAAACTAAATTATCCACGGTTTTACAGGCGTGCAATACGGTTGCATGATCACGATCGCCAATTTGAGAACCGATATTTGCTAACGATGCTTTTGTGAATTTTTTCGCAAAAAACATAGCTAATTGTCTAGCCTGAACGACATGTCTTTTTCTGGTTTTGGATTGCAAAGTTTCCAAGTCTAGTTGGAAATAATCGGAAACTATTTTTTGTATATAATCAATAGAAACTTCACGTTTCACATTTTTCACAAATTTTTCAACGACTTGTTTTGCCAAATCTAGCGTTACTTCTTTTTTATTGAACGAGGATTGAGCGATTAATGAAATTATTGCTCCTTCAAGTTCACGAACATTAGATTTTATGTTACGGGCTACATATTCAATAATTTCTTCAGGAATTTCAACGCCATCACGATAAAGAATATTCTTCAAAATCGAAATTCTTGTTTCATAATCAGGTTGATTCAATTCAGCCGAAAGTCCCCATTTGAAACGTGACAACAAACGTTGTTCGATGTCTTGCATGTCCACTGGAGCTTTGTCTGAAGTTAGAATAACTTGTTTTCCATTTTGATGTAAATAATTAAAAATATGGAAAAACACATCTTGAGTTCCAGTTTTGCCTGATAGAAACTGTACATCGTCAATAATCAAAACATCGATTAGTTGATAAAAATGAATAAAATCATTTCTATTATTCTTCTTTACGGAATCTATATATTGCTGCGTAAATATCTCTGCCGATATATAAAGCACTGTTTTTTCGGGATATTTATCTTTAATTTCGACTCCAATTGCATGTGCTAAATGAGTTTTTCCAAGTCCAACACCACCAAAAATTAATAATGGGTTAAAAGAGGTTCCTCCTGGTTTATTTGCAACAGCCATACCTGCTGACCGAGCCAAACGATTAGAATCACCTTCAAGGAAATTGTCAAAACTATAATTTGCATTAAGTTGAGATTCGATTTTTAGGTTTCTAATTCCAGGGATAACGAAAGGATTTCTCAATTCTGGATTTAGATTTTTGAACGGAGCGTCAACTTCTTGAGATTTTACTGGGCTTCTGTGAGCACTTGGCAATTGTTCTGTAAACGGAAGTTTGTTGCCATAGGTATTCTCCATCTTGATTTTATAGAGTAACTTTGCGTTTTTACCGAGTTCTTTTGTTAGTGCTACTTTTAATAATTTCACATAATGTTCTTCAAGCCATTCGTAGAAAAATTTACTTGGTACTTGAATATATAAAGCGTTGTCGGTAAGTTCTACTGATTTAATTGGTTCAAACCATGTTTTGAAGGCTTGATCCTGAATGTTGTCTTTTATAAAAGACAGACAGTTTTCCCATACTGATTGCGCAGTTTTACTCATTATTTTTTTAAAATTATTATAGTTAAATTTGGGTTATTGTGAAAAATAAATAAATTATTTGGCAGTAAATTTTCCAAGACACAAATATGTGAACAAAAATCGTTAAAAAAAAATTTTTTTTGGGTTTATTTTTTAAAATTTTTATCGTATATGCGATATTAATATTCTTAATTTATTAAAACATTATTTATGAAAGATCATGAAGTTCAAGTAAGAGTTCGATATTCGGAAACAGATCAAATGGGAGTTGTCTATCACGGAAATTATATTCCTTATTTTGAAATAGGGCGTGTTGAATGGCTCAGAAATAAAGGGGTTTCCTATAAATCACTTGAAGAAAGTGGTATCGCTCTCCCTATTGTTTCGATGCAAATTAACTATAAAAAGTCTGCTCGTTATGATGACTTGCTTACAATTAAAACGACTTTTAAAAGTTATAGTTCCGTTAAGATAGAATTTGAATGTGAAATTTATAATGAAAATTTAGAATTGTTAACAACTGCCACTTTTATTTTGGTATTTGTATCAATAATTACTGGACGTCCTGTTATCGCTCCTGACAATGTCCTGTTAATTTTGGAAGAGTTGAAAAACTAATTGTATTTATTTTTTTAATCAACTTTTTTTATAGCTATTTCAAAAATATTTTTAAATGAATTATAAATCATTTCGGCATTTTTTTTACGCGTTTTGATTTCTATTTCACAATTCATTTCCATTTTTTGAGAAACAATTTCCAGGTTTTTTTCTTTGATAATTCGCATTATCTTATTCATGTTTTTATAATCAAATGTAATTATGTAATGAATATCTATGGTTTTTTCAATTATTATTGATGCTTCGATAGCCATTAATGCGGAAGTTCGATAGGCCGAAATTAATCCGCCAACACCCAATTTTGTCCCACCAAAATACCGAACAATGATCACAAGAATATTCGTTAAATCAAACGAAAGAATTTGACCATATATGGGTGCCCCAGCTGAATTACTTGGTTCGCCATCATCATTTGTTCGATACTGGATTGTTGCTGTTCCAATTTGATAAGCATAACAAAAATGGACTGCCCCAAAATGTTTCTTTCTTAATATATCCAAATGATTTTTGATTTCTATTTCTGATGAAACAGGATAGGCATAGCCAAAAAACTTACTGCTTTTTTCTTTAAATAGGATTTCTTCGGAAGGATTTAGGATTGTTTTGTAGGTGTCTTTTGCAATCAATTTATGTTTTTTATACTTTAATATTAAGGTGTTAATATTCCATTTTCAAATAATTGAACTACATCTTCTTGTCCAACTTTTAAATTCCAAACATTAATTCCTAATGCTTTCGCAGCATCTGTATTCTCTTTTTTGTCATCAACAAATAGGGTTCTTTTTGGTGTTAAATCATTTTTATTAAGCACATAATTGAAAATTTCTACCTCTGGTTTTCGTAGCCCTAATTCAAACGAAAAATACACTTTCTCAAAACATTGATAAAAATCGCTATAAAATGATTCTCCAACTTTTTGCTGAAACTTATCAATATGTATAGAATCGGTATTGCTCAATAGAAATAAACGATATTTTGAAGAAAGCAATTGCAAAAACTCCAATCTATATAGCGGAAAATCTAACAAAATGGAATTCCATGCTATTCGTATATCTTCAATTGTAGCGTCTGGAAGATATTTTTGAAATCCTTCAATAAATTCTAATTCGGAAATTTCCCCTTTTTCAAAAGCTCGATTTATGGTTCTCAAATCATCATTCCATTCATATAGACCCAATTTATTGAACGCAATAATTGGTGCTTCGTTGTCTAGATTTATAAAAATATCTCCAAAATCAAATATTATTGCGTTTACCATTGTTTCTATATTGAATTAGTATATCATCTAATATTGCCTTTTTTTCAGTAGATTTATAATCTAATACGGGTGCTTTTGTTCCTTTATTTATGTTGTTTTTTCCAATAAAAACACGTGCTTCGTCCCAATAATTGTCGTCTATAAATCGTTGTAAAGTAGCGCTTCCTCCCTCGATAATTATTGATTGAATTTTGTTTTTATATAAAATATCAATTATTTGACGGGTTGTGTCTTTTTTAAAATCAATAAATTCAAAAGTCACGTTTGTATTTTCTGTATTGGTTTCTTTTTCCGAAATTATAATTGTTCTGGCCTCATTATCAAATATATAACTTTCTTTTGGAATAACATTATTTCTGTCTATAACAATTCGAATTGGATTATTTCCTTTCCAATCTCGGGTGTTTAATTTTGGATTATCAATCAAAACCGTATTTGTTCCTACCAATATAGCTTGCTCTTCACCCCGCCATTTGTGGACTAATTGTCTGGAATGTTCGTTCGAAATCCAAATTGGTTTTTTGGTTTCATTATTTTCTGGCGAAATATATCCATCTTTGCTTTCGGCCCATTTCAAAATTATATAGGGTCGCTTTTTAATATGATATGAAAAAAAACGCTTGTTTAATTCATAACACTCTTCTTCCAAAACGCCAACGGTTACATTTCTTCCATTTTCTAGAAGTTTTTTTATTCCATTTCCAGCGACTTTTTCATTCGGATCTAATGTGCCAATGACGATATTTGGAATTTTATGTTTTATGATTAAATCGGCACATGGTGGGGTTTTTCCAAAATGACTACAAGGTTCTAAACTAACATATATAGTTGCTTTTGAAAGCAAAGATTTGTCTTTAACAGATTCAATTGCAAGTACTTCTGCATGCGATTCGCCTGACTTTTTGTGCCAGCCTTCTCCAATAATTTTGTCGTTATGAACAATCACACTTCCAACCATAGGATTAGGGTAGGTATTTCCTAGTCCGTTTTTTGCTAATTCAATGCATCGTTTAATATAAATTTCGTGTATCTTCACACCACAAAAATAATACATTACTTTTAGAATGACATCGATACGAATAAGAGAAATCAAAAAGTCCGATAACATGCAAATTGCTGACGTTATTCGTAAGGTTTTTATTGCCGATAATTATCCAAAAACAGGAACAGCTTTTGCCGATCCTCAACTGGATTTTATGTTTGAAACTTATGATTGCCCAAGATCTATCTATTTTGTTGTTGAAGAAAATGAAAAAATTGTTGGAGGTTGCGGTATTAATCAATTAGAAAATTCAAAAGAAAATATATGCGAATTGCAAAAAATGTATTTTCTAAAAGAAATTCGTGGAAAAGGGATTGGCTATCAAATGATTCAGAAATGTTTGGAAAAAGCAGCCGAATTTGGATATGAAAAATGCTATTTGGAAACGCTAACAGAAATGCTTTCTGCCCAAAATCTCTATAAAAAAGTAGGCTTTGAATATCTAAATACCTCTCTAGGAAATACGGGACACACGAATTGTCCCGTGTGGATGATTCGCACTTTAAATACAAAATAAACACGAAATAAATGCTAATAAAAACCTATAAAATCACGTTTCTAAATGAGCTTTTGTCTTTGTATGATGAAATGGAATCAGAGCGTTTTTTTTATCTCGTTTTAGAACATTTTCATTCAATAAAACGAATTGATTTGGCTTTAAATCCAAATTTTGAATTTTCGGAAGATGCTATTTTGCGTTGGAATAATGTCTTGAACCAACTAAAATTAGAAATCCCAATTCAATATATTCTTGGGAAAACAAACTTTTATGGTTTGGATTTTGAAGTAAACCCTAATGTTTTAATTCCAAGACCTGAAACTGAAGAATTGGTTGATTGGATTATTTCAAATAATTTAGACCTAAAAAATAAAGACTTTTCTATTTTAGACATTGGCACAGGAAGTGGTTGCATTGCTGTTTCATTAGCCAAAAATCTAAAAAATGCAACAGTTTTCGCACTCGATATTTCTGAGAAAGCTTTGGCGACAGCCAAAAAAAACGCAGAAAATAATGAAGTTTCTGTAACTTTTATCGAGAAAGACATTTTGAATACATTAGATTTTGATACGCAACTCGATATTATTGTGTCCAATCCTCCTTATGTTCGCCATCTTGAAAAAGCCGAAATAAAGAATAATGTTTTGGAAAACGAACCTCATTTGGCCTTGTTTGTTTCGGACACAGATGCACTTCTTTTTTATAGAAAAATTGCTCATTTTGCTTTAAAAAACTTAAAAGAAACAGGTTTTTTATATTTCGAAATAAATCAATATCTTGGAAACGAAACTATCAATTTGCTTAAAGAAATTGGTTTTAAAGACCTAGAACTTCGGAAGGATATTTATGGAAATGACCGTATGATTTGTGGTAGAATTTAATTTTTTTTTATAAAAAAAGGATTGGTATTATTCGTACCGTAATGCTTCAATTGGATCAAGTTTTGATGCTTTTAGTGCTGGATATGAACCTGATACGACTGCCACAATAAAGGTGGTGATAAAAGCAGCTATAATTGCAGACCACGGAATAACGAAACTAAAATCGATTGCAGATGAAATTCCGAAGCCAATCAAAATCCCGAAAATAATACCTACAACTCCCCCAATTTGACCAATGATAAGTGTTTCAATAAAAAACTGAAAAGCAATCGTACTTCTCTTAGCGCCCAAAGCCTTCCGAACCCCAATTTCTCGTGTTCTTTCTGTTACCGAAACGAGCATAATATTCATTAAAGCAATCGAGGATCCAAAAATGGTGATAATTCCAATAATCCATGCCGAAGCACTCAAAACGCTGGTCATTTCTGAAATTCTATTGATTAGATCATCACTTCTAGAAATTCCGAAATTATTTTCTTGAACGGGACTTAATTTGCGTATTCTTCGCATCGTGTTTGTAGCATTTGCAATGGCTTCATCTAATAGTTGTTCTTTTGAAACCATAGAACTAACAGAATAATTAATGTTCGGAGCCGTAAATAATGAACGGGCTACCTGAATAGGAATTAGCACTCTTAAATCTTGGCTATTGCCAAAAGTAGATCCTTTTTCTTTCAAGATTCCGATTACTTTAAATTTTGCTCCCCGAATCGAAATAATTTTATCAATTGGCTCCACATCTTTCAATAAACCTTTGCTAAAATCAGAACCAACGATGCAAGTATAGGTGTTGTTTTCTATATCAAAACTGTTAAAATTTCGACCTTTTGTGGTTTCTAATCCAGAATTTGTTAAAAAATGTTCATCTACTCCTAAAATTGAAATTTCGGGATTTGTTTTTTGTGAATCAAACTTTACTTCTGCATTTGAAGTCGCTGTAAATGAAAGCGAGGTTTCGGTAAATGGGTATTTATAGTTTGTTTTGAAAGCTTTTGCTTCGGGATAGGAAATTATAGGATTGTTTTTTTCTATTTCATTACCACCACGTCTTCGAATTGCAACTTCATATTGATTGATATTGAAGGTATTAGACCCCATTGAGGCAAAATTTGTTGATAGCGTATTTTTTAATGCAGACACTACGGTTAAAATTCCCACAAGTGCGGTAATTCCAATGGCGATAATCAATATAGTAAGAATCGTTCGGAGCAATTGTGTTCTAATAGAGCCAAGTGCAATTCGGATATTTTCGGAGATTAGTGTAAACATCTTTTAAGTTTGATACGAAATTACGCTTTTTGTGACAAGTTTGGAAATGAAGTGATTATATTTATAGA
>CAIJXW010000156.1 GCA_903824755.1 uncultured Bacteroidota bacterium
ATTTATAATTTGGTTTAATTAATATGTTATAGAACTAAATTACTAATGATTTATAAAAAGTTCTAATTTTTTATAAATATACATTATATGAAAATAAAATACATAGGAAATAGTGTAAGTTATTAACGAAATCGATTTGATAACTTTAATTAAAAAAAAGCAGCACTAAAATGAATTTAATATTATTTCTTAATTGGTTTGAAACTAATTGCTGCTCCTCCACCTGGTGCTAAAGTTAATTTCATTTTTGACTTTGCTGTAACTCTTACTTTTTTGATAGTATAGCAAATTGGATTTTTTTGCCAGTCGGCTGATTTTCCATCTTGATATAAAGTTGCTTCATAAGTAGTATTTGGAGATAGAAAATCTAATTTAATTTCGGTTATTCTAGCGTTTTCATCTGTTATTGAACCAAGAAACCAATTTTCGTTTCCTTTTGCTTTTCTTGCTACCGTCAAATAATCACCCGGCTCAGCTTCTATATATTGACTTTCTTGCCAATCTAGGGCAACGTCTTTTATAAATTGGAATGCATCAAGGTATTTTTCGTAGTTTTCGGGCAAGTCGGCAGCCATTTGCAACGGAGAATACATCGTGACATATAGGGCTAATTGTTTGGCTAAAGTCGTGTGAACTTGTTCTTTTTTATTAGCATCATAAATACCCATTTTAATTTCAAAAATACCAGGCGTATAGTCCATTGGCCCTCCTAAAAGCCTTGTGAAGGGAAGAATTGTTTCGTGCATCGGAGGATTTCCATTACTCCAAGCATTAAATTCGTTTCCACGAGCCGCTTCGGCAGCAATATAATTTGGGTATGTTCGGTTATATCCTGTCAAACGTGATGATTCATGAGAATCGACCATAATTTTATAATCAGCCGCACGGCGAGCAACAAAGTTATAGTGATTGACCATTGTTTGACCATCGTGAAATTCGCCACGAGGAATAATTTTTCCTACATAACCAGTTTTCACAGAGCCGTAACCCTGTTTTTTCATATTATCAAAAGCACGATCCAAGCGTCTTTCATAATTCGAAACCGAACCAGATGTTTCATGATGCATGATCATTTTGATCCCTTTTGATTTTGCATAATCAGAAATTTCGGCAATTTTGAAATCTGGATACGGCGTAACGAAATCAAAAACTTCTTCCTTCCAATTGCCAAACCAATCTTCCCAACCCGTATTCCAGCCTTCGACTAAAACTCCGTCAAAGCCATGTTTTGAGGCAAAATCTATATATTTTTTGGTGTTTTCGGTAGTCGCTCCATGTTTTCCTGAAGGCTTCAAATCGGTAGTAAGAGCATTTTGGGCATTTTGAGAACCTGCATAATCCCATGTAGATTTTCCGATGTGCATTTCCCACCAAATCCCTACATATTTCATTGGCTTTATCCAAGAAACATCTTCAATTTTTGAGGGTTCATTTAGATTAAAAATCATTTTTGAACTAACTATTTCTCGAGCATCATCGCTCATCATGATTGTTCGCCAAGGTGAGACGCAAGGAGTTTGCAAATAGGCTTTATCTCCAATAGAATTTGGAACCAAATGTGATTTTAGTTTATAATTATTCACATCTGCGTCAAGATGCATAATTGGGTAATTGACAACTGCGGCTTCAAAAATATTTAGGTATAAATTTGAAGTAGATTTCATCATTAATGGGGATTGAACTACATATTTTCCAGCAATAGATTTTAGAGCAATTCCATTATTAGTATTGATTTTTTCTGTATTAATATCAGAAAAAAGAGTTTCATTATATTCATATTCTTGACTATCAAAATCACCTGGAAGCCAAAATGTTTTATGATTTCCTGTCAAATTAAATTGAGAAACTTCGTCAGAAATAATAAAATAATTTAGTTTTTCTTGTGCCGGAAAATCATATCTAAAAGCAATTCCTTCGTCAAAAATTCTAAAAATTATATTCATTTTCTTTAATGAATTAGGTTGATATAAAGCAACCGTTAATTCATTATAATGATTATTGATATTAGTTTGTTCGCCTAAAACGGGTTGCCAAACTTCATTTAGCGTAGAAGATTTTGAATTGGTAATTGAAAAACCTGAAGTCAAATCGGAGCCATCTTTTAGTTTGACACCCAAATTACTATCTGAAATTATGAGTTGGTTTTTATATAAAACCGAATAAGTTGGTGTTCCATTATCAGAAACAAAAAAATGTAGGGTAATTTCTTTAGACGGGGATTGAATTCTCTGTGCATTTAAGAATAATGAAATTAGTCCTAAATAGAGACAGAATAAATTTTTCATATAAAAAGTTTTTTCAAATGTAAATAAATTCTGTTTATGCAAAAAACAAATAATTTACATTTGAAAAAATTAATGCTTATTTTTCGTCAACATAATCTTGTAAGTAACTAAATTTTGAGGTTAATTTACCGTTTTCTGTAATTTTGGCACGTTCTAAAATACCGTCTTTATCCCCATTAAAAAATGCTGGAATGACATATTCTAGAAAAGTCTCGCCAAAACCTTCACTTGCATCTTTTGGGATTTCGCAGGGCAAATTATCAACTGCCATAACCACAATTGCCGCTGGGTGAAAAACATCAACTTCTTTATGTTCGGCAGGATAATAACCATAGAAGGGGTCAGCAATTGTTGTTGCACGAAGCGTACAGGCAATTGGCCCATCAACATCACAAGAAACATCGGCAACCACCTTAAGTTTGCAATCATTTTCCAAAAGCATTTTGCGAGTAAGAATTGCAGGGGCATCATTTCCATAGAAGTGACCGGCAATAAAAATATCAGAAACTTTTGTAAAACGATCAAAATCAGAAGTGTAATCTTTTGGATTTTGTGAAAAATCTAATTTACTTGAAGGCTTTCCATCGATTCTTTTGTTGTATTCTAAAAAGTCAATTTGCACATATACTGGTTCTGAATAATTTTTTGTTAAGAAATTTTCTAATGAAACTTCTTTAATATTCATTGCATCAAGAATTTCTTTTGAGCCATTTCCCACTTTTCCTTTTCCAGTTAAAACGATTTTAATGGGAGGTAAAATTGGTCTTTTTAGTTTTGATATTAACGCTTCTCTACCATTTAATGTTTCTGCTTTTGGTAGTTGAAATAATTCAAATTTAATTCCGAAAGCCCTAAAAGCGTTATAAGCACCAACAATACCCGCATATCGTCCAAAACCAATGAGCCTTTTATTAGTAGCGTCAACAATGGTTTCGTGATCAAATAATGTGATATTTTTTTCTAAAATAGCTTGCAGTAATTTTCTATTATAGGGTTGTTTTTTTATTGTATGAGAAAAGAAAAAATATTTTTTGTTTGGAATAAGAGCTTCAACAGGAACCTCTTTTACACCAAAATAGACATCACAATCTGTAATATCTTGGGCGACTTCAAAGCCTAAATTTTGATATTCACTATCTGGAAAAACTCTTATATCAGAGTGTTCTATCTTTATACTTGCATCAGGAAACATTGTTTTCAATTTCAATAGTGCTTCGGGTGAAAAGACAACTCTTCGATCTGGCGGATTCTTTCGTTCTTTAATTATTCCAAATTTCATAATGCGTTATTTTTTGAACATCAAATGTACTATTATGCCTTTCGTTGTCAAAACTTTTTAAGAAATAAAAATAATTTACTACTAGTTGAAATTCAACTGATTGCGATTTATTAATATTCAAATGTTGAAAACCTTTGATAAAAATAGGCACAAACCTACAATTGTATTATTTATATTTGTTTTTTAAGATATAAAAAATGACTTTAAAAACGATTTCCTTTACCTCAAAAATAGTATTTCTATCGATATTACTGCTATCCTGTAACAAAAACGGTGCTAAAGATTTATTTGATAGTTATTCCAGTAATAAAGAAATTAATATGGTTCCAAATCCTATTAAATTTCCACCTTTATCAAAAGCTTATAAAAATTCAAAGAAAGAAATAATTGAACGTTTTTTTTATAAAAATTGGCCTTCAAAAAATAGTAATGTTAGTTTTTTGGTAGCTAAAGATGGCGAGATAATCTATGAAAATTATAGTGGTTTAGCTAATTTGAATAAAAAAATACCAATTACTGCCGAAACACCAATTCATTTAGCATCAGTAAGTAAGGTGCTTACTGCATCGGCTATCATGAAGTTGATCAATAACGGTAAACTAGAACTCGATCAAAAAGTGACAACATTATTGAAGGGATTTCCTTATCCGAAGGTTACCGTTCGAACCTTGTTGAATCATCGAAGCGGTATTAGAAATTATGGCTATTTTACGTTTGAAAAAGGGGTTTGGAATAAGCGCAAAACGCTCATGAACTCAGATTTGGTTAAATTATTAGTTTCCAAGAAAATTAATTTGGAATTTAAAACCGACACTAGATTCAGTTATTGCAACACAAACTATGCCTTATTAGCTTTAATAATTGAAAAGATAACAGGAGAGAACTACCAAACGGCAATGAAAAAAATGATTTTTGATCCTTTAGGCATGAAAAATACATTTGTATTTAATTATGATACCGACCGAGCAAAAGTAACCCCGTCATATAAAGCAAATAATAGAGAAATTGGATTTGATTATTTAGACGCTATTTATGGGGACAAAAATATTTATTCGACACCGAGAGATTTATTAAAATTTGATATGGCGCGAAATTCGCCAAATTTTTTACCAATAGAATTAAAAAATGAAATCTACAAAGGATATAGCAAGGAACGTAAAGGGATAAAAAATTATGGTTTAGGGGTTAGAATGATTGAGTGGGAAACAGGTCAGAAGTTTTATTTTCATAATGGCTGGTGGCACGGAAACATGACTTCCTATGTAATGCTAAATAATGAAAATGTTACTATAATTGCATTAACAAATAAATGTTCTAAAAACGTTTATAAAGTTCGGAATTTGGCAAAACTCTTTGGTGATTACCCATTTAAAGGAGTTGAAGAAGAGGAATAGCAATTGCTTTTGACACTTACTTATCAATTTAAATTATATTTTTTTTTGGGAATATTTAGTTTGCTTATGTTGTATATTTGCAGACTGAATTTAATATTCATCTGGGGTCGACTGGTTTTGACAGCAGGTCGAATTGAAAAGTAAGCACGCCGAGAACTGGGACAATTCTCGTTAATAAAAGGTTTCAAAACACATACACGGCGAAGGAAACTACGCTCTTGCTGCATAATCTGAATTATAGTAAGATTAGCCTCGTCCTATTAGATAGGAAAGCAGGATTTGCCTCGAAAGCTTTGGTTTATAGCGGTCGATAAAGGTGAATCGTAAATTTAAACCTAGATTTTCATGTTCTTCGAGTGGATTTCGAAAATAAGAAGATAAGTGTTGTGCGACTGTTTCTGGTCAAACACGACATCGAAAATTCAATCAGAAAATAAGCGTGTAGAAAGTTTTTTAGTTGCCTGTTTGGACGGGAGTTCGACTCTCCCCGACTCCACAAATTAAAAAAACCTCTAAAGAAATTTAGAGGTTTTTTTATAAATTATAATCAATACATCAAATGCTGTTTTGAGTTCGTTCGCCAACCAGCTTGGTTTTCGTAGTCAACAAAAAAGATTTTCAAATCGGCTTGGTTTTCATATTTAACAAAATAAATTTTCTTTTTAGACTGATTGGAATAAGCCGTAAAAAACCATTTACCATCATTTTTACCCACCTGATTTTCATATTTCACTTTAAAAACCTTCAAATCAGCCTGGTTTTCATAGGAAACAACAAAAACTTTAACATCGGCTTGGTTTTCATAATCGACCGAAAAAACCTTCTGAGCCTGGCAAAAAGTCAATGAAAAAAAAACAAAAAGAAACAAATAATAAACCTTTTTCATATTCACTATTTTTTTATTAGTATATTATTCCGGAAAAACAACATCACCCTGCCATTGCATAAAGCCACCAACCAAATTAAAGGTATTTTCAAAACCCATTTGATTCATAACAGAACAAGCACTTTCACTTCTCCCACCCGCTTTGCAATAGACATAATAGTTTTTAGATGTATCTAATTCATCAATCAAATAAATAAAACCTTGACCTTTATATATATCAATATTAATTGCGTTTGGAATAATTCCATCGGCACACTCCTCTTCTGTTCTAACGTCTAAAATTACAGCATCAACATCTTCCTTTAAGCGCAATGCCCATTCCTCTTGTGTTAAATTCATATCTTTTATATTTATAAAAATCA
>CAIJXW010000157.1 GCA_903824755.1 uncultured Bacteroidota bacterium
CAATTTTTTGAAGTTTGGATTTTTTTTCCCAAAAAAGTATGAAAGAAATAAATATTACAGCAAGGTTTTTAGAATTTGAATCCTTAACGGATTTGCCAACCGACATTCAATCATTAATGAATGAAGCAGTCGAAGTTCGGAAAAAAGCGTATGCTCCCTATTCAAATTTTAGGGTTGGTACCGCCTTATTATTAGACAACGGCAAAATTATTTTGGGTTCTAATCAAGAAAATGCAGCTTTCCCATCAGGGCTTTGTGCCGAAAGAGTTGCAATTTATCATGCAGGCAGCGTTTATCCTGAAGCAAAAATAATAAAAATGGCAATTTCGGCAGCTTCAGACACCAACACTACAGACGCTCCAATCCCGCCCTGTGGTGCTTGTCGTCAATCTATAGCTGAATATGAGTTCAAACAAAATGCACCAATCGAGATCTATTTTATGGGCGAAATTGGAACAATTTATAAATCAGAATCATTGAAAAATTTATTACCATTGGCATTTGATAAAAAGTTCTTATAAAAAATAATAAAAATCCGTAATTATATTTTATTGCTAAAATGGAATATGCTATTTTTGCATTTCTCAAATTTGTATTCTTAATTATAAGAACACATTAGAATTAGCAATACAAAATACATTATAAAAAAATGAAAGAAATTACAAAAGAAGTATATTTAAAGTGGTATGAAGACATGCTGCTTTGGAGAAAGTTTGAAGACAAACTTGCAGCACTTTATATTCAACAAAAAGTAAGAGGATTTCTTCACTTATATAATGGCCAAGAAGCCGTATTAGCAGGTGCTTTACATGCTATGGATTTGAGCAAAGACAAAATGATTACTGCCTATAGAAACCATGTGCAACCTATCGGAATGGGAGTTGACCCTAGAGCTGTAATGGCCGAACTGTTAGGAAAAGCGACAGGAACATCAAAAGGAATGGGTGGTTCTATGCATATTTTCTCAAAAGAAAAAGGATTTTATGGAGGTCACGGAATTGTAGGTGCCCAAATCCCTGTAGGTGCAGGTATTGCATTTGCAGATAAATATTTTGAAACAGGCGGCGTAACCATGACCTATTTTGGAGATGGAGCAGCTCGTCAAGGCTCATTGCATGAAGCCTTTAATATGGCAATGTTATGGAAATTACCTGTAGTATTTATTGTAGAAAATAATGGATATGCAATGGGAACTTCTGTAGAAAGAACTGCCAATCACACTGATATTTGGAAACTAGGTTTAGGGTATGAAATGCCTTGTGGACCAGTTGATGGTATGAATCCCGTAAAGGTCGCCGAAGCCATGCACGAAGCAATCGAAAGAGCAAGAAGAGGCGATGGTCCTACGTTTTTAGAAATGAAAACCTACCGATATAGAGGGCATTCAATGTCGGATGCTCAATTATACCGAACGAAAGATGAAGTTGAAGAATACAAAAAAATTGACCCAATAACACAAGTATTAGATGTCATAATGGATCAAAAATTTGCTACCGAAGCAGAAATTGAAGCAATTGACGAACGGGTTAAAGATTTGGTTGAAGAATGTGCAGAATTTGCAGAAAACTCCCCATTTCCAGAAGTCCAACAATTATATGATGTTGTTTACGAACAAAAAGATTATCCATTCATTCCTCATAAATTATAATCTAACATGGCTAAAGTAATTACAATGCCTCGATTGAGCGATACGATGACGGAAGGAACCGTTGCAACTTGGCTAAAAAAAGTAGGTGATAAGGTAAACGAAGGCGATATTCTTGCCGAAATTGAAACCGATAAAGCAACAATGGAATTTGAGTCCTTCAATTCTGGAACACTTTTACATATTGGCATTCCAGAAGGTGGCGTTGCCCCAGTGGATTCCTTATTAGCAATCATAGGAAAAGAAGGCGAAGATATTTCGGCCTTACTTTCTCCAAAAACAGCGGCTTCAACTTCGACTGAAACGACTACCACAGAAACAGCTACAACAAATAATCATCAATCCGTTTTGCCAAAAGGAGTAGTTGTAGTGACTATGCCTCGCTTGAGCGACACGATGACGGACGGAACCGTTGCAACATGGTTAAAAAAAATAGGCGACAAAGTTTCGGAAGGCGATATTCTTGCCGAAATTGAAACTGACAAAGCCACAATGGAATTTGAGTCATTCCAATCTGGAACACTCCTTTATATTGGTGTTCACGAAGGAGAATCAGCACCTGTTGATAGCGTCTTGGCTATTATTGGACCGGAAGGAACAGCTATTTCAGGGATTGCCGAAAATTATAAAAAAGGGGGAACTCCTGTTTTGGCTTCAGCCAAAGAAGAAGTCGCTACCACGACTGTTGCTGAAACACCAGCTACAATAATTTCAAATGAAAGAATTTTTGCTTCACCATTAGCAAAAAAAATAGCTGAAGAAAAGGGAATTAATTTATCCCAAATAAATGGTTCCGGAGAAAATGGACGAATTACAAAAACAGATGTTGAGAATTTTTCTCCTTCATCAGTTCAAAACACACATGCAAGTGAGTCACAACAAGCTCCTCGAACAGAAACTACTACGCCGATTTTTGTTCCATCGGGACAAACTTTTTCTGAAGAAATAAAAAACTCGCAAATGCGAAAAATTATTGCCAAAAGATTGGCAGAGTCATTGTTTACGGCTCCACACTATAATCTAACGATTGAAGTGACGATGGACGATGCCATGAAATCAAGAGCCATAATTAATTCCGTTCCTGACACAAAAGTTTCTTTCAACGACATGGTGATCAAAGCTTGTGCCATGGCTTTAAAAAAGCATCTTAAAGTAAACTCGCAATGGTCTGAGGACGCAATAACAATAAACCACCACGTTAATATTGGCGTTGCTGTTGCTGTTGAAGATGGATTAGTTGTTCCTGTATTAAAATTTACTGACCAAATGAGTTTATCTCAAATTGGAACTAGCGTTAGAGATTTGGCCAGTAGAGCTAAAAACAAAAAACTAGGCCCTGCAGAAATGGAGGGAAGCACGTTTACTGTTTCCAATTTGGGAATGTTTGGAATAACCGAATTTAATTCGATTATCAACCAGCCTAATTCTGCCATTCTATCAGTGGGAGCTATTGTAGAAAAACCAGTTGTAAAAAACGGACAAATTGTTGTAGGAAATACGATGATGCTTTCGTTAGCTTGTGATCATAGAACAATTGACGGAGCTACTGGAGCTCAATTTCTTCAAACATTAAAACAATATATCGAGAAACCTGTAACGATGCTAGCCTAATTTCAGGAATTAATTTTTATTAAAAAATCCCGTTTTGAAATTCAGAACGGGATTTTTTTATTTGTTTTTTTCTTCAATCCACCGCGACATATATTTGGCACTGTTCACGGTATGATGCTGAAGCATAGAGCCTATGAAGTTATTGGTTCGATGTGATTTCAAATTATTTTGAAGAAACAAAAGTTTTTTAATAAAATCAGCAGCAAAAAAAGATTTCAAAAAACGGCTATTAATAATTGACATTCCATTTTTTTGAGCTTGACTCCAAAGCCCTTCCTCTTTATAAAGCTCGATTGCTTTTTGCGCAAAAATTTCAGGATTATTTTCAATGCTTCCATTCCAAGGGAGATTTCCATTTATCGCTTCTGCTCCAATAGTTGTGGTGATTGATGGGGTTCCGTATTGCATTGCTTCTAATAATTTCCCTTTTATTCCTGCTCCAAAACGCAGTGGGGCTAGAAGGATTTTAGCTTGGCTTATAGCTAGTTTAGCATCGTTTGCTCTACCTAAAATGAAGAAATTTTCTTTATTATTATTAAGCTGAAGTGTTTTTTGGGAAGGATAGGCGCCATATATCTTGAGGTTTGCTGTTGGGAGTTTTTCTCGAATAATTGGCCAAATAGTTTCTTTTAGATACAAAACAGCATTCCAATTAGGTTCGTGGAGAAAATTTCCAATAAACATAAAATCTTTCCTTTGAGAAAAAGCGGGAAACTTGTTGAATTCATTGTGAATTAATGCGTCCGTAAAAATGGGTAAATAATACAATAATGCAGCATCAATTTTGAAAATATTTTGAAGCAATTCTATTTCAAATTCAGAAATAATGAGTGCCAAATCACAACGTAAAATAGCTGCGATTTCTCTTTTTGACACTGGTTCTATTAGTAAATCCGAATCAAGAAACTCACGCTTTTCAATCCAGGCATTTTGTCTTGCAGATCGTAAGCAATGCAAATCTTCTGTATCTAAAACCCGAAGTGCATCTGGGCAATGCTTAGCGACACGCCAGCCAAATTGTTCTTCGATAATAAACCGATCAAACACCACGATGGAGGGATTGCATTTTTTTATAAACAAATCAAAGCTTTCCGAATTAAGTTCGATAGGCTGCTTGATAACTCCTAAAGTAGCTATATCAAACATAAACTCGCTTTCTTGAGCAGGAGAAGCAAATGTTATTTCAAAATCGTTTTCTTGAAATAGTTCAATGAGCTGCATCATTCTTAGACCAGCGGCAGAAGAATTTGGCTCTGGCCAAACCAAACCAATAATTAAAACCGATTTATTAACTTTCATGTTTTGGTTTTTACAAAAACAAAATAACTGCTTTTCAGAACAGAAACCAAACTAAAAGTAAAATGTTTAGCTAGTGATTTAGTATAAAAAAACCACAGCCTAAAACCCTAAAGAATTTTTCAGCTGTGGTAGTAACTTATTTTACTATATTATTAGTATATCAACTTTAATCTTTAATGCATCGAACAGCGGCGGCATATGCTCGATAGTTGGAACCCATAGACGCATTACCAACGACGAAATTCAAGCTACGCGTCATAATAGCAATAGTAGAAATAGAGCTACTCCAATATTCACCAGCGGTACCTGAACTGCTGAATGACCCACTGCTATCAAGACGGTAGCCCGACATGGATAATTTTAGCGGAGATGCAAAGGCACCCGCGGAGTTGTTTCCGCCTGTCCAAATTAACCGTTCTGCGTTCAACTCTGCTTCTGTTGGTAAACGGTAACCACTCCGCCAGCAAGGGTTATTTATCCCAGCTACACCTTGCCATAAGTTATTATTTTGGCCACTACGCCAGTCATAGGGTGAATTTAAAATTCGAATAAAATTCCCATTGCCCGGTGTGTCAGTGCTTGACAAAGTTGTTATTGTTCCATTAACCGCAGTACGAGCTGTTGAAGAAGTCCATGTAATACTAGCGTGACCATCGTTTCCACGACCCCATTGATACAAACAGCCATAAGCCATAAAATCGGTAGAGGAAGTTGCAGTTCGAGAGGCTCCAAGGTTTCTATCCATCCATACTTTTGCGCTAGGTGAAGTGATTTCTACAACATCAGTAATTGTAGTATTATTGCAAATAGCACTACCTGAAGCAATAGCAGGTGTTACAGATCCAGAAGCTATTGATGCAACTGAGTTTCCTGCTGTATTGGTCGCAACCACCGTAAAGGTATAAGCTGTTCCTGATGTTAATCCTGTAACTAAAAGTGGTGAAGTGGTTCCAGAACTTGTAACTCCCCCCGAAGAAGCTGAAACGGTATAACCCGTTATTGCACTTCCGCCATTAGATGTTGGTACTGAAAAAGACACACTTGCCTGTGTGTTTCCAGGAATAGCTACTACACTTGTTGGAGCATCTGGAACCGTATAAGGTGTTACAGAGGCAGAAGCTATTGATGCCAATGAGTTTCCTGCTACATTGGTTGCAACCACCGTAAAGGTATAGGCAGTCCCAACGGTTAATCCTGTCACTACAAGTGGTGATGATGCTCCAGTACTTGTAAAACTTCCAGGAGATGATGTAACCGTATAACCCGTTATAGCACTTCCGCCATCAGACAATGGTGCTGTAAAAGCAACACTTGCTTGTAAATTACCTGCCGTGGCAACAGCACTTGTCGGGGTTCCTGGTTTTGCAAAACTCGCAGAACCCCCAATCATATTTACCCAAGACGTGCCATTAAATATTTGTAATTCACCTGACGAACTACAATCCGAACAATAAAGTATCAATCCAGTAGCTGGAGCTATTATGGCTGTTTTTTCAGCATGTGTCATTCTAGGCGTGAGAAACCCTTTACTAGTTGACGTTACATCTAAAATAGCTGAATTATCAGGATTTGTTGTTCCTATTCCTATTTGGGAAAAGGAAATGGCACTCATAAAAAGTGCAAATGGGAGAATTAATTTTTTCATGTTTTTGTTTTTGTTTGTTAATTTTTGTTTTTGTTTGTTAGTTTTTGTTTGTTAGTATTTGTTTTTGTTTGTTAGTTTTTGTTTGTTAGTATTTGTTTTTGTTTGTTAGTTTTTAATCATTTCAAACCGTTCTACTATTTTTTCTTTCGATAATTGGTTTTATAAAAATTTAAGTCTTACCAATACACGTCAAATGACTCCTGATATAGAATAACAGTAACACTTTTCGCGTCTTTGATCTCTAATAATGCTGCTCCTTATATAGCTGTCAAAATAAGCAATTGAAAAATTGACTATTGAATTTACTTTAGTTTTTGTGAGTAAACTATCTCCCGTCATGGTAAATCCTTTGATAAGAATTTCTTTGTTTTTTGCTTGTGGAATACTGCCTCTAATAGTAATTGTTTTTTGTGCATTGGAAATATTCCAAAACAAAAGAAACAGTAGTATTAATCTCAAATTATTCATTTTA